>JAILJL010000074.1 GCA_024694785.1 Lachnospiraceae bacterium | reverse complement strand
AGATGCACCGTAAACTCTGAATAATCCGGTAAGAATACCTAAAACTGCGCCGTATATAATTCTTCCTTTGCGGTGGAGGACTTATGCTTGGTGCTTTCTTTATGGCAACCGACTATGTTACAAGTCCAATCACAACCAAAGGAAGAATTATATACGGCGCAGTTTTAGGTATTCTTACCGGATTATTCAGAGTTTACGGTGCATCTGCGGAAGGTGTATCTTTTGCAATCATTTTCTCCAATTTGCTTGTGCCGTTAATCGATAAGATTTCCATGCCGTTACCTTTCGGATATAACAAACCAAAGAAGGAGGGTAAGGCAAATGAATAGAATAATTAACGATACATTAAGAATATTCTTAATTACCCTTATTGCAGGCGTATTACTTGGTGCTACATATATGATTACCAAAGAGCCTATAGCAGAAGCAGAAAAGAAGGCCAAGATAGAAGCATATTCGATGGTATTTGAAGATGCTGCCGATTTCCATGATGACTGGGATGCTTCAATAATTGATGCTTCTTACGGTGAATTATTTGAAAGTCAGGGGATTGAAGGTGTTACGGTTAATGAAGTTGTTACCGCAGTTGATAAGGACGGAGCTGTTCTTGGCTATTGTATAACGGCAACTTCATCAAAGGGATATGGCGGCGACGTAACAATAGTTGTCGGCATAAGAAACGACAATACCGTTAACGGCATTTCATTCTTAACTCTTAATGAGACTCCGGGTCTTGGTATGAAAGCAAAAGAAGAGAGATTCTATTCTCAGTTTGCCAATATTAAGACCGAGAAGTTCCGCTTAACAAAATCCGGCGCTTCAAGTGAAGATGAAATTGATGCAATCTCCGGTGCTACAAGAACTTCAAACGCGGTTACATCATCCGTAAACGGAGCGCTTTTATACAAAAATTCCGTACTGGGATATTATGAAGACGGAGGTGATAACTAATGAATAAGCCTCTTGAGAGATTATATAACGGTATAATTAAAGAGAACCCGACATTCGTACTTATGCTTGGTATGTGTCCGACATTGGCGGTTACCACATCCGCGATCAACGGTATCGGAATGGGCTTATCGACAACCGTCGTACTTGCGTTATCAAACTTGCTTATATCAATATTACGTAAGGTTATAACCGACAGAATAAGAGTTCCTTCGTTTATCGTAGTTGTTGCTTCATTCGTAACGATGGTACAGTTCTTATTACAGGCTTATGTTCCTGCAATTTACAGTGCGCTTGGAATCTATATTCCGTTAATCGTAGTTAACTGTATTATTTTGGGACGTGCAGAAAGCTATGCATCCAAGAATCCTCCGATTCCTTCATTATTCGACGGTATCGGTATGGGACTTGGTTTTACCTGCTCAATAACAATAATCGGTGCGGTACGTGAACTTATCGGTTCGGGAACGGTATTCGGTTTTAATATTATTCCTATTAAGGATGCTGCAGCAGGTACACACGGCTATATTCCGATTTCAATTGTAGTTCTTGCTCCGGGTGCATTTTTCGTTCTCGGAATCATAATGGCTATAATTAACAGAGTAAAGCTTAACAATATCAAAAAAGGCCGCAAGGTCTATTCAACAGACTGCAAAGAATCATGTTTCGGATGCCCTCACAGCAATATCTGTCTTAATACAGCATCTGAGACTAAGGTTATTAACAGTAACAAATCTAACGAATAGGAGGGGAAGATATGAAGACGGTTTTAGTTGTAACACTCGGCGCTGCAATCGTTAATAACGTTGTATTAAGCCAATTCCTCGGATTATGTCCTTTCCTTTGAGTAAGTAAAAAGATCAAAACAGCTGCAGGTATGGGCGGTGCGGTTATATTTGTTATGACGCTTGCTTCACTTGTGTGCAGTATTATAGACAAGATCATACTTAAGCCTGCAAATCTTGAATATCTTAATACAATCGTATTTATTCTCGTAATTGCAGCATTGGTACAGTTTGTTGAGATGTTCCTTAAGAAGAATGTAAAAAGCCTCTATAATGCTCTTGGCGTATACCTTCCGCTTATTACTACGAACTGTGCGGTTTTGGGTATCGCGATTAAGAATGCGCAGACAGGGTACAACATTTTATTATCTACACTTAACGGAACTTTTACCGCGGTAGGATTTGCAATTGCAATTATCATTATGGCGGGTATCAGAGAAAAAATAGAGTTTAACGATTATCCGGAAAGCTTCAAAGGCCAGGCGTCGGTACTTATTGCCGCAGGTCTTATGGCAATAGCTTTCTTCGGATTCTCGGGACTTATATAAGGAGGAAGACATGACAGGAATAATAATTGCCGGTGCATTAATTGCCGGCGTGGGTTTATTTATCGGTATCTTCCTTGGTATCGCAGGCAAAAAGTTTGAAATTGAGGTAGATGAAAAGGAAGAGAAGATTCTTTCGCTTCTTCCGGGCAATAACTGCGGTGGATGCGGTTACCCGGGATGCGCGGGACTTGCTGCGGCAATTGCCAAAGGTCTTGAGCCTTGTAATAAATGTCCTGTCGGAGGCAATCCGGTAGGTCAGGCAATCGGCGATGTAATGGGCGTATTTGTTGCAGATCAGAAGAGAATGGTAGCATTTGTAAAGTGCCATGGTAATTGCGAGAAAGCCGGAAATAATTATACATATTATGGCAAGCTTGATTGTAACTTCGCTTACAAGGTTCCGGGACAAGGTGCAAAAGCCTGTGATTATGGTTGCCTTGGTTATGGCAACTGTACTAAAGTGTGCGAATTTGATGCGATTCATGTAATTGATGGCATAGCAGTTGTTGATAAGGGAAATTGTGTAGCATGCGGAAAGTGTGTTAATGCATGTCCGTTCCATTTGATTGAGCTTGTTCCTTATGATGCACAGCACATAGTTCGTTGCTCGAGCAAAGACTTTGGAAAGAAAGTTAACGAAGCATGTACAGAAGGCTGTATCGGATGTAAGATTTGCGAGAAGAATTGTCCGACCGGGGCAATTACTGTTACGGATAATCTTGCTTATATCGATCAGAATAAATGTACTCAATGCGGACTTTGCGCAGAGAAGTGTCCTAAGCACGCAATACTTTAATAATAAGACCTTCAAGTCAATTTTGATTTGAAGGTCTTTATCTTCTTTACGATTAAATAGCTAATATGGTAGAATATTACTGAGTAAAAATGATGTAAGGAAAGAAATATGAGTAAGAAAACTATAGTTAATCCCAAGCTTTATGAGATAATCGAAAATGCTCCCGAAGAAGAAGTTAAACGTCAGGAGTACTTCATTGAGAAGCTTAAAGAAGAGATACATTCACGCGAACAAAGACTTGGCAGAAAGCTTAAATGCATGGTTAATACATTTGGCTGCCAGATGAATGCCAGAGATTCGGAGAAGATACTCGGTATTCTCGAAAAAGCCGGATATGAAGAGGCAGAAGACGAGAAACATGCCGATTTTGTCATATATAATACCTGTACCGTCAGAGAAAATGCCAATAATAAAGTATATGGACGTCTCGGATATTTGGGTTCTCTTAAAAAAAAGAATCCTGAGATGATTATCGCTTTATGCGGTTGTATGATGCAGGAAGAACATGTGCGCGAGAAGATTAAAGAAAGCTATCGTTATGTGGATCTTGTTTTTGGTACGCACAATATATATAAGTTTGCGGAACTTATGGTTAATGCCGTATATACCAACAAGCAGATAATGGAAGTATGGGATTCCACAGATAAAATAGTTGAAGAACTCCCAATTGTACGTAAGTATTCATTTAAATCAGGTATCAATATAATGTTTGGATGCAATAATTTCTGTTCTTATTGCATAGTTCCTTATGTGCGCGGACGCGAGAGATCGAGAAAGCCGGAAGATATCATTAATGAAATCAAATCGCTTGTCAACGATGGTGTATCAGAAATAATGTTACTTGGACAGAATGTTAATTCTTACGGCAAAGGACTTGAGAATCCTATTACATTTGCAGAGCTTTTACATCAAATAACGGAGATTGACGGACTTAGACGAATCAGATTCATGACATCGCATCCTAAGGACTTGTCGGATGAACTGATTGATGTTATGGCATCGTCGCCTAAGATTTGTAAGCATCTTCATTTACCTGTTCAGTCGGGAAGTACGGATATTCTTAAAGTTATGAACAGACGTTACACCAAAGAACAGTATCTTATGCTTGTTGATAAAATTAAAGCGCGTATTCCGGATATATCCCTTACAACCGACATTATAGTCGGATTCCCGGGAGAGACGGAAGAGGATTTTGAAGAGACAATAGATCTTGTAGAGAAAGTTCAGTACGATTCAATCTTTACTTTCATATATTCTAAGAGAACCGGTACACCTGCTGCAAAAATGGGTAATCAGGTGCCGGAAGAAGATGTATCGAGACGTTTTGACAGATTGCTTAATGTCGTACAGGATATATCAGCCAAGAGAATGGAACGCCTTACAGGCAGAACTTATGAAGTCTTGGTTGAGGATATCAATACCCAGCTTGAGGGTTTCGTTACGGGTCGATTGGAGAATAATGCGATTGTACACTTCAAAGGTAATACATCGCTTATCGGTCAATATCTTAATGTTCATCTTGATGAATGTAAAGGCTTCTATTTCCTCGGAACTGCCGTATAGGGAGGTTATTCAATGTATTCATTTATTCAGGGAACTTTGGAAGATATAGAGCTTTCCGAAGTAACAATAATGGCTAATAATGTAGGATATAGAATTGCCGTTCCGATGACTGTTATGGATGAATTGCCGGCGTTGCATGAGGAAATACGTCTATATACTTACTTAAGCGTAAGAGAAGACGCATTGCAATTATTCGGCTTTATGTCAGCGGAAGATCGCAATTTATTCAAAAAGCTCATCTCGGTAAGCGGTATAGGACCAAAAGGCGGCCTGGCAATTCTTTCAGTATTGCCGCCGGAAGAGCTTATACTTGCCATTTTTAACGGTGATGATACCGCAATCAGCAAGGCACCGGGTATCGGAAAGAAAACCGCCCAGAAGTTGATTTTGGAGCTTAAAGACAAACTTGATTACGAGGGAACAATCAATAAAACTTTAGATAAAGGCTCCAAGAACGAAATTGCGGGATTAAGACAGGAGATTAATGATGCCATTCTGGCACTTACTTCTCTCGGATACTCTGCCGGTGAAAGCAAAAATGCCGTTTCGCGCGTAGAATTAACCGAAGGCATGAAATCAAATGATATTTTGAGAAAAGCATTGCAGTATCTTGCATTTTAAGTCGAGGGGATTATGGAAAAGAGAATTATTGAAACAAATATAATCAAAGAAGACGAAAAAATAGAGAATTCTTTACGACCGAATTATTTAAGTGAATACATCGGTCAAATCAAGGTAAAGGAAAATATGAAAATCGCAATCGAAGCTGCCAAGAAACGTAACGAGCCGCTTGATCACTGCCTTTTCTATGGACCTCCGGGTCTTGGAAAGACAACGATTTCATACATCATAGCAAATGAAATGGGCGTTAACATCAAGATTTCTTCAGGACCTGCCATTCAAAAGCCGGGTGATATGGCCGCAATACTAAGTTCTCTTTCCGAAGGAGACATTCTTTTTGTCGACGAAATCCACAGACTTAATCGAGAGATAGAGGAAGTGCTGTATCCCGCAATGGAAGACTTTGCAATAGATATAATGATAGGTAAAGGCACATCGGTCAAATCCGTACATCTTGATCTGCCACATTTTACTTTGATCGGTGCGACAACAAGAGCCGGTATGCTTTCTGCACCTTTACGCGATAGATTCGGCGTTGTTAATCATCTTGATTTCTACACACCGGAGGAATTAAAAGAAATAATAATTGCATCTTCCCGTAAGCTTAATGTCAAGATAGAAGATGAAGGTGCCTTTGAACTTGCTAGAAGATCACGTGGTACCCCAAGACTTGCAAACAGACTATTAAAGCGCGTACGGGATTTTTCGGAAGTTAGATATGATGGTGTAATAACCAAGGAAGTTGCCGACGAAGCGCTTAATAACCTTGAAGTTGATGAGCTTGGACTTGACAGAAATGACAGACTTATACTTTTGACACTTATCGATAAATTTAACGGAGGCCCTCTGGGACTGGAGACCATGGCAGCTTCTATAGGCGAAGATTCCGGTACGATTGAAGATGTTTATGAACCATATCTTCTAAAACAAGGATTTATTACAAGAACCCCTCGAGGCCGCATGGCTACCGACAGAGCATATGAACATTTTCATAGAATTAAACCTGCGGAAGACTAATTTGCTATTGTAATTAGTATCTTAAGATATTATAATATACAATATATAGTATGATTTATTATTAAGGTGGTTAATGTATGGCAACCAAAATTAGTGCCGATGTGCTGATTGGCGGTAAAGTATATACTTTAAGCGGTTATGAAAGCGAAGAGTATCTTCATAAAGTTGCTTCTTTTCTTAACAAAAAGATTGACGAGCTTGTAACCGGCCTTGAGGGATATAACCGGTTACCGCAGGATACCAAGGCGTTACTTCTACAATTAAATATCGCAGATGAGTATTTCAAATCCAAGGAACGTGTTGATGAATTGGAGGCGGATCTTGCCGATTACAAGCAGAATCAATCAGATATGAAGCACGAACTTATTGCTCTTCAGATCAAGATGGATACTTTAAAAGAATCCATCTTAGAGCTTGAGAACAAGAACAAAGAACTTCTTCTTAACAAAGAGCAATTGGAATCCGCTTTGGAAAATAAACTATTAAATTAAATTCTAAACTCCGTTTTTCTTAGAAAGACGGAGTTTTGTTATGAGGTAAAAAATGATCGAATTATTGGCTCCGGCAGGCAGCCTGCCGATATTTTACGCAGTAATTAATGCAGGGGCGGATGCAGTATATGTAGGCGGCCCCAAATATGGTGCCAGGGCTTATGCCCGGAACTTTACCGAAGAAGAACTTATTACAGCAATTAATTATGCACATTTATATCGCAAGAAAGTATATATGACCTTTAATATACTACTCAAAGACGAAGAATTCTTTGAGTCACTAAAGATGCTTATTCCTTTTTATGAGGCAGGACTTGATGCGGTGATTATCCAGGATTTGGGACTTATTCCATATCTTAAAGAGTATTTTCCCGGTATGGAGATTCATGCAAGTACGCAAATGTCCATATCTGACTCTGCAGGTGCCGCTTTCCTCAAAGAACAGGGAGTTAAAAGAGTCGTAACTTCAAGAGAATTGTCGCTTTCTGAGATAAAGAAGATCAAAAACACGGTTAATATAGATATAGAGTCATTCATTCATGGCGCCTTATGCTATTCATATTCGGGGCAATGCCTTTTGAGCTCTTTTATAGGCGGAAGATCCGGTAACAGAGGCAGATGTGCGCAGCCATGTAGACTTTCTTATAAAGTACTTGATGAGAACAAAAAAGCTCTGACAGATAGTATCGATATTCTGAGCATGAAAGATCTTTGCACAATTGAAATACTTCCGAGAATTATAGAATCAGGCGTTACATCCCTTAAGATTGAGGGCCGCATGAAGCAGGCATCATATGCATATACGGTGGTATCAATATATCGTAAGTACCTTGATAAATATCTTAATAATCCGAAAGGTGAGTATAATGTAGCAAAAGAAGATATTAAAGCGCTTCTTGATGCCGGTAACAGAAATGGTTTCACGGACGGATATTACGTGCGTCATAACGGCAAAGATATGATAACGCTTTCGTCTGCTAATCACGAAAGCGCAAAAGGTAACATTGACGAGGATAAAGTATGTACCCCGATTAAGCTTCCAATTGTAATCGATGCGAAGTTTTCAATCGGTAATGATGCTATCAAAGTATCTTTGAAAAACAAATCCGATAATGTGTCATTGGTAAATAATATCTGGTCAAGAGGTTCAATAACCGAAGCTGCCAAATCAAAGGCAATGACACGGGCTGATTTCGCCAAACAGCTTACAAAGCTCGGAAATACCTTCTTTGTTGTGGAAGATATTGATGCGGACCTTAATATAACTATGGATGATGGTTTGTTTGTGCCTGTATCCAAGCTTAACGAATTAAGACGACAAGCATTAAACGACCTTGTCGGTAGTCTTTTGCAAAATAAGCGACGAAAGTTAAGAGCAGAGCTTTTACCACTTGATAATTCCGGTGGAAATGATTCGGATATTAGTAATTATACATATGTATCCGTAATGTCATACGAGAATTTCATTCCGGACGCAGTTATCGACAAAACATATATCAAGAGAATCTATATCGAGCTTTCGAAGTTTAACGACGGCACGGTAAAGCTTATAACACATATTAAGGAAAAAGCTCCCGACAAAGAAGTATACCTGGCCTTGCCATATATAGTAAGAGACTATTCCGAGAAGAAAATCATAAGCCTAATCGGTACTTTAAACGATAAGCTGTATGATGGAATACTTGTGCGGTCCATAGATGGATATGCGTTTGCCAAGCGCTTTAATAAGCCGATTATTCTCGATCAGAATGTATACTCTTATTCAAAGTATACGACTGAATTCTTGTCAGCCCTTGATAAGGTAAGAGCGTTGACCGTCCCATATGAGCTTTCGGAATGGGAGATGAATGACGGGGCTCGTAATAAGTCAGAGCTTCTTATATACGGATATGTGCCTTCCATGATTACCGCAAACTGCATTCACAATACTTATAATAAATGCATTAAGAATACCAAACTTCTTTATCTAAAAGACAAGATGGGCTTTACATTCCCTGTTTTAAACAGATGT
>JAILJL010000071.1 GCA_024694785.1 Lachnospiraceae bacterium | reverse complement strand
TGCTCTTATAATATTGGCGGCAATAGCACTTTTCCTGTCGCAGGTTCCGAAGTTTTCCGATTCGTACGGGCATAACAGAGGCAGAACCTGGAGAGTAGCATTTGAGACATTTAAAGGGCTTCCTTTTATCAAGAAACTATTCGGAACCGGTTTAAGTACGTTCGGACACTATTATGCGGATATAACGAGTTCTTTGTGGGTAAGAAACGCACATAATGAATATATAGAGTATTTGATAACTACGGGAATTGCAGGAATTGCAGCACTTCTTTTGGCAGCGATATCTGTTTTGGTAACCGGAATTCGCAATATCATGCGCGCCAATAATACAATGCCTTTTATCATCAATGCGACTTGTTTTATATCGCTTACGGCATATATGGGACAGGCGTTTGTTAATAATCCGCAGGGACTGAATGTCGGTATTCTTGTAGTCATTCTTGCGTTTTTTAAGTGGTCGTGTTTTACTATAAAGAGTGAACTTGTACAAAGAGAGAAGAAATCTCTTAAGGAGGAATAGAAAATGAAAGCAACATACGGCGATTACATTTTAAAAGAAGCAGCCAAGATTCTGGCAGTACCAAGTCCGTCGGGATACACGGAGAAGGCTGCAAAGATGATTATCAAGGAATTTGAAGCTTTGGGCTGCAAAGCATGGCAGACCGTTAAGGGCGGAGTAATGGTTGATTTTGGCGGAAAGAGCAAGAAAAATGCCATTCTCTTGGAAGCGCATATGGATACCCTTGGCGGTATGGTCGCAGAAGTTAAGGGTAACGGAAGATTACGTATTGTTCCTCTTGGCGGAATGAATGCAAATAATGCTGAAGCAGAAAATTGTATCGTTATCACGAAAGATAAGGGTGAATACGAAGGAACGTTGCAGCTTTGCAATGCATCGGTTCATGTAAATGGTGATTATAATGATACTAAGCGTGCCTGGGATAAGATGGAAGTAGTGCTTGACGAAATCGTTAAATCAAAGGAAGATACAGAAAAGCTCGGAATCGGAGTAGGCGATATAGTATGTTTCGATCCGAGAACAGTTATAACAAAGAAGGGATATATTAAGAGCCGTTTCCTTGATGATAAGTTATCCGTAGCAATTTTACTTGGATATGCAAAGTATCTTAAGGATGAGAAGAAAAAGCCTGCACGTCAGGTATATGCGCATATTACGGTATATGAAGAGGTAGGACATGGCGGATCCGCATCCGTACCGGAGAATGTAACCGAAGCTATATCGGTAGATATGGGTTGTGTCGGAGATGGTTTACAGTGCGATGAGCGTCAGGTATCCATCTGCGCAAAGGATTCGGGCGGCCCTTATGCATATGATGTTGTTAAGGGGCTTATTGACGCTGCAAAGCGTGCAAAGGCGGATTATGCGGTAGATATCTATCCTTATTACGGATCTGATGTAGAAGCTACACTTCGTGCGGGATATGATATAAAGCATGGTCTTATCGGTGCAGGTGTATATGCATCGCATGGATATGAAAGAAGCCATAAGGATGGCGCTCTTTCAACATTGAAGCTTATTGCGGAGTACATAGGATAATTAACCGCATTTTGGGAGTTATGGTTGATGAAGAGATTTAAATCTATTGTTGTGCTTTTATTGTGTATAATGCTATTATTGGCAGCATGCAATAGGCACGAGGATATTAGAGATATTATAACAGATGCATCTGATGGCGAAGGAGATAATCTAGCTGCCAGCGGTAATGCCGGCAGGAACGAGATAAGAGTTCCGGATATATCGGAGGAGAAGCTTAAAAAAGAAGCCGATGAGGACAGACATATAATGTCTGATAATCCTGAATTTAAAGATTGCGGAATACTTCTTGGATCCGAGAATCTCACTTTGCCGTTCTCTTATAAGAGAATCAGTGACGAATGGACATTTAATTTAAGTGATTACGGGTTCGATGAGGATTTTAAACTGGGTCCGGGTGAAAGAACGTCGGATACAATACATCTTATCAAAGAAGATGCGGGGTACGAGATTATAGTCGGCCTGTATAACCCTTATGATGTCAAGTGCACGGTGGAGGAGGCATATGTGTATTCTCTTACAATCGACAGAAGAGAGACCGGAGAGGAATATCCGATAATCAAGCTTCCGGGTGGTCTTACCTGGGGTGCGACCTTTAGAGAGATAATAGAAGTAGCGCATCCGACGGAAGGGTTTACGGTAGATGAAGAGAAACAGGAGATGTATCTTAGTTTCACATATAATTACGAGAATTATTATATGCTGACCGTAAGCGAGACCAGAGGAATTATGGCGGTGACAATTAAGTCGTATGCCAAAACAAGATAAACGAAAAGCAAGATAGAAATATCTTGCTTTTTCTTTGCTTGGAAATAGCAAAAAATACTTTATTATTAGCTAGATATAGTGTAAAATATAACTGTAGTATACAAGATAGGGAGATTTGACCTTATGAGCGAGAAGGTAGTCCTTATAGACGGACATAGCATACTTAACAGAGCATATTACGGGATACCGATGTTGACTAATAGGGAAGGTCTGCATACAAATGCAGTCTATGGATTCCTTAATATCATGTTCAAGATTATAGCCGAAGAGAATCCGGATTATCTCGGAGTGGCTTTTGATGTGCACGAGAAGACTTTCCGCCATAAGATGTTTGAAGCATATAAGGGAACAAGACATAAGGCCGATCCCGAATTTATAGAGCAGGTACCGCTTATCCAGGAGATGTTAGAGGCAATGCAGGTACCGATATATATGGTTGGCGGTTACGAGGCTGACGACATACTGGGCACGATTGCAAGAGTATCCGAAGAAAAGGGATATGATGTGAGAATAATCTCCGGAGACAGAGATTTATTGCAGCTTGCAACGGATAAGATAATGATAAGGATCCCTAAGACAATTAAGGGGCAGACTACGATAGAGAATTATCTTGCGGGTGACGTTAAGAAAGTCATGGGTGTTACCCCTATGGAATATATAGATGTCAAAGCTCTGCAGGGCGATAGTTCCGATAATATCCCGGGAGTACCGGGCGTCGGACCCAAGACCGCAACGGAACTTATTAATACATACGGGAATCTTGACAATTTATACGCGCATCTTGAAGATATTACGAAGAAAGCGCTTAAGGCGAATTTGACAGAGAATAAGGAACAGGCATATTTAAGCAAGACACTTGCGACAATCATAACAGATGCGCCGATTGATGTGTCTTTTGAGCAACTTAAGTATAATAATCTATATACCAAAGAAGCATATGCCATGTGTAAGCGGCTTGAGTTTAATAAGCTTCTTGGCAGATTTGATAATTCCAAGACAGATAGCAGCTATGAGCTTAAGTATAGTACGGGCCTTTCAAAAGAGGAATTCGACAGGATACTTAAGAAGGCTATAGCAAGAACGGTTGCGGTTAATGCAGTCAAGCATTCGGATAAGAATATCAGTGGCATAGAGCTTTCCATCGTTACGGACGAAGGCGAAGGCGGCAATATTTTCTTTAAGGATAATGAGCAGATAGATCTTTTTAATATGGGTAATCAGGATATGGATATATTTGCGGAATATGTACATACACTGGTTAGAGAGGCAGATAAATTAATACTTCCTGATGCAAAAGCCTTTTTCAAATATGTAACAGCACAGGATATGGATTATCTGGAGACAGCAGACAAGCTTGAGGACATATATGTAATGGCATATCTTCTTA
>JAILJL010000063.1 GCA_024694785.1 Lachnospiraceae bacterium | reverse complement strand
GCAGGAGACACGAGGGCCTTTCAACAATTACAACTTGCATATAATGCATCAATGAAGCTTATGGAGCGTGAATACTATGCGATGAAGCTTGTACTTGTTGCTTGTAATATAACAGAATACCCGGAGGAACTTGCAGATGTTGTTCTTTCGGATGAAGATATTAACAGAAGCGGTGAAAAGAAGCTTAAACGTGCCCAGGAAATGGTGCACGACAATTTCTATTATAAAGAAAAGACCGTAATAAGGAACCGCATGTCGGAATGCTCGGAGGATCTTGAAGAAGAGACGCACAGTATACAGATAGAATCCGGCGAAAGTATGCAGGACACGCTTTTTATATTAATGTGGGAGATCGGATTACTCCTGTTGACAATCTTTCTTGTAATAGTGATTACGATTATCCTTATCATAAATCCACTGCATAAGTCGGTTAAGAGGATTACTGAAGATAAGCCGCTTGATGTTATTGGTGGAAGTGAGTTAAGGTCACTTGCAAGGACTTACAACAGGATGTACGAGATTCAGAAGGAGAACCTGGAGAATCTTAACTTCGAGGCGACGCATGATGCTTTAACCGGCCTATATAACAGAACAGGATATGATTATATCAAAAATGCAATCAATTTTAAGGCTTCGGCAATGATACTTATCGATTGCGATAAGTTCAAGAATATTAATGATACCATGGGCCATGAGATTGGCGATAAGATTCTTATCAAGCTTGCAGATTCTTTAATGAGAGAATTCCGTACAGAAGATTATATCTGTAGAATCGGTGGCGATGAATTCCTTATATTTATGACCAATACTGATAAGAAGAGTAGGGGTCTTATAAGAGAGAAAATTAAGAATGTCAACTTGGCGTTGCATGATACAAGAGATGGTTTGCCGGAAGCATCAATCAGTGCAGGTGTCGTTTTCGGTACTCGTGAGAAGAATTTCGATGCGATGTTTCGTCATGCAGACCTTACACTATATCGAATGAAAGAACAGCGCAACGGATGCGCATTTTATACAGAATAAAAAAGCGGGGACGGTTCTGTGAGAACCGTCCCTTTTTATCTGTCTTATTACGGGTTATATTCAAAAGTATGTAATCATGCCGTAAAACGGCAGCAGATTCGGTTAAATTACAATAAATCGTGGAAGCCCGGCTTGTAGAGGTGTCTCGGAAGACCGTCTACAATAATCGGTGCAACTTCGCCCTGGATAAGAGGCTTCGCATACTGGATGAATTCGTTGGTTACATAAGTACCATCCTTGGTAATCCACTCACGCGGGACGAGTCTCTCGTCGTTAGCGATGCGGTGAACGTCTTTAACCTCTGTTGTTGACTGGTATGGATCGTTGGATGTACGAACGATTACAACCATCTTACCTGTATCGCCTTCATCGGCGGCCATCATTGCGGCACCGCCTACGTTATAAGCTTCCATGATATCGATACGGCTTGCCAGGTGGCTTGCGGCACGCTGTAAGGTTGAAAACTCGATTGAACGCGTCTTGCAGCCGCATTTCTCTGCGACAAGGTGGCAGAGATAGCTTGCGGTACCTGTAAGCTGTTTATGACCGAAAGCGTCTACATAGCCTACTTCATTAGAAAGCTCGTTTACATATCTTCCGTCAGCAAGGGTAAGTCCCTCTGATACTGCGATGGTTACGAAAGCCTTCTCTTTAAGGAGCTTTTTCACATTCTTGATAAAAGCATCGCAGTCGAATGGTATCTCGGGAAGATAGATTGCGTCAGGTCCGTCGCAGTCTTCACACTTTGAAAGCGCTGCGGCAGCGGTAAGCCAGCCTGCGTTTCTTCCCATGATTTCAATAATGATAACCTGACCGTGGTCGGTTTCGAGAGAATAGCCGTCACGGATAACTTCCTTTATCGATGCTGCGATATATTTGGCGGCGGAGCCGTAACCCGGTGTGTGATCGGTTAATGCAAGGTCATTATCGATTGTCTTCGGGCATCCTACGAAGCGGATGTCGTAACCGTTAACGATTGCATAATCGGATAACTTCTTGATGGTGTCCATCGAATCGTTGCCGCCAATGTATATGAAGCAGTCAATCTCGAGCTTGGTAAGTGTATCGAAGATTTTCTCGTATAATTCTTTGTTCTCACATATCTCCGGTAATTTATATCTGCATGAGCCTAGGTATGCAGCAGGAGTCCTTTTTAAAAGCTCGATATCGAGGCCATCCTGGATATGCTCGGAAAGGTCTGTATATCTTCCCTCGATAAGTCCCTGTATACCATGGATCATTCCGTATACTTTGTTATATCCTCTGTCTTTTGCGGTTCTGTATACGCCGGCAAGCGAGGAATTGATGGCAGCAGTAGGGCCGCCGGACTGGCCGACGATGACATTTTTTTTCTTGTGTGCAGGCATTATATAACCTCCTGTTACTTATGATTTAGTTCCTTGTATCATTATAGTTACAGAAGTCTTAATATGCAATGCCGATGTATTATAAAATGTGTTTAAATTGTGAAACTTAATAACTAATAAGAGCTAAACTATGAATTTATTTCCATTTATAAGTTAAAATGTGTTATTATTATGAAGTGATGCTGGATCTTCGCATCATGGTGTTTAGCAGATAACTAATAACAATTATAAGGAGAATTAAAATGGGACTTATTAAAGCAGCTTTAGGCGCAGCAGGCGGCGTACTCGCCGATCAGTGGAAAGAGTTCTTTATCTGCGAGTCGATAGATAAAGAGATTCTTATGGTTAAGGGCCAGAAGAGAATCGGTAAGAGATCTTCCAATACCAAGGGAAGTGATAATATCATTACCAATGGTTCCGGTATCGTTGTAGCAGACGGACAGTGTATGCTTATCGTTGACCAGGGTAAGGTAGTTGAAGTTTGTGCGGAGCCGGGTGAATTTACATATGATACATCATCGGAGCCAAGCTTATTTACAGGACCTTTTGGCGAAGCTTTAAAGGAAACCTTTAAGACTATCGGTAAGCGTTTTACATTGGGCGGCGATACAGGTAAGGACCAGAGAGTATATTATATCAATACCAAGGAGCTTATCGATAATAAGTTCGGAACATCCAATCCTGTACCTTTTAGAGTAGTTGACTCTAAGGTGGGTATGGATCTTGATGTATCGGTTAGATGCTCCGGTGTATATTCATATAAGATTGTAGACCCTATTAAGTTCTACACCAACATTGCAGGTAACGTAGCTGATGAGTATAGACGCGAAGAGCTTGATACACAGCTTAAGCAGGAATTCATCGATGCTTTACAGCCGGCACTTGCCAAGTTATCCGAGATGGAATTAAGACCGAACCAGATCATCGCTCATAACGTGGATGTTCAGAATGCTCTTAACGAATCACTTTCACAGAAGTGGGGCGAGCTTCGCGGATTACAGGTAGTAAGTATCGCATTCGGTTCTGTTACATTACCTGATGAGGATGCAGCACTTCTTAAGAATGCTCAGGCAGACGCTGCTTACGGCAATGCAAGAATGGGCGCAGGCGCTATGGCACGTGCTACTGCAGGTGCTATGGGCGAGGCAGCAGGTAATGCTAACGGCGCTATGGCAGGCTTCATGGGTATGGGAATGGCTATGAATGCTTCAGGCATGACACCGGGTAACCTCTATCAGCAGGCAGCAGCTGAGCAGCAGCAGGCTAACATGATGATGGGCGCAGGTGTTGCACAGGCTCAGGGTGGCTGGAAATGCGCATGCGGAACGGTTAACACAGGTAACTTCTGTACTAACTGCGGATCTGCAAAGCCACAGCCGACAGGCTGGACATGTGCATGCGGAACGGTTAATACAGGTAACTTCTGTACTAATTGCGGCGCTAAGAATCCGGCACTCGGTAACTAAATAAAAGTTCAATATGTGCGCTCTCCGATAAGCGTTGGAGAGCGCATTTTAAGTAATGAAATAGGAGAGATATATGTCTACTTTACAGGAATATAAGTGTCCTTGTTGTGGCGGTAAGGTTGAATTCGATACAACCCTCCAGAAGTGCAAGTGTCCGTTCTGTGATACGGAATACGAGATGGAAGCGCTTAAGGCATATGACGAGGACCTTCAGAATGATACTGAAGATGATACTAATTGGAATATTGGTGATAAGGAAGAATGGAATCTTGATGAGGAGACCGGACTTAGAAGCTATGTCTGCAAATCCTGCGGCGGCGAGATAATTGCAGAAGAGACAACGGGAGCGACATCATGTCCTTATTGCGGCAATCCCGTTATTATGATGGAACAGTTCAAGGGATTGCTTAAGCCTGATCTTGTAATTCCGTTTAAGCTCGATAAGAAGGCTGCCAAAGCGAAGCTGCTTGAGCATTATAAGGGTAAGAAGCTTCTTCCTAAGACCTTTAGGGATGAGAATCATCTTGATGAGATTAAAGGTGTATATGTGCCGTTCTGGCTTTTCAATACTGAAGCAAGCGGTATCGTAAGATATAAGGCGACCAAGTTAAGATGCTGGTCAAGCGGTGATTATGATTATACCGAGACAAGCGTATACTCGGTAGTACGTGGCGGAGATGTTAAGTTTAACAATATTCCGATTGATGGTTCTGAGAGGATGGCAGACGATCTTATGGAATCTATTGAGCCGTTTGATTACAGCGAGGCAGTAGACTTCCAGACGGCTTATCTCTCGGGATTCCTGGCAGATAAGTACGATGTATCCGATGAAGAGACGATTAAGCGTGCGGATGAGCGCGCCAAGAGATCGCTTGAAGAGATTTTCAGGGATACGGTAACGGAGTATTCAACAGTTACACCGGAGGCTTCATCCATTAAGGTCGAGGGGGCCGATGCGAAGTATGCGCTTCTACCTGTGTGGATACTTAATACTACATACAACGGAACAAATTATACGTTTGCAATGAATGGACAGACCGGAAAGTTCGTCGGAGATCTTCCGATGGATAAGGGACTTAAGAATAAGTACTTTGCATTATCATTCGCAATTGCGGGAATCATAGGTGCGGCATTGTCGTATCTTATATGGTTAATATAGTAAGGAGGCACGGACATGAAGAAAGCACTTTTATCTATTATTACCGTGGCACTCCTTATAGTGACCATGGGATTAAATGCAGTATCCGTACATGCGGAGTCTGAGAAAGAGACTTATCGTATGCAGGATTTGGCCAATCTTCTGACTGAATCACAGGCAAGCAGCTTACAGGACAGAATTAATGCGCTTGTAGACAAATACGGAATGGATCTTATAATCATTACCGAAGAGAATATGGCTGATTATGGTTATACCGATATCGTTGCTTTTGCGGATGATATCTATGATCAGATGGAATATGGTATCGGCGATGATTATACCGGAATGGAATTTGTTATCGCGATGGAAGAGCGCGAGTGGGCGATAAGCACTTGCGGTAAGGCGATAGAAGCATATTCCGATGCGACGCAGGACTATATAATGAGCTACGTAAAGCCATATCTTAGTTCCGGCGATTATTATATGGCATTCTCGACATTGGTCGATCATGCTGAACAGGTAATGGCGTCATATGAGGAAGGCGTTATTTATGAACCGCCGAAGGAGCCTTATAATCCGGGTACGGGCGTCGTTATGTTTATTATAGTGGGGCTTGTTGTGGCGCTTATCTATACGGCGCATTTGAAGAAGCAGTTAAAGAGCGTAAGATTTGCGGCGGACGCCAATAATTATGTGGATCCTGATTCAATTAACGTTAGCCTGAGTAAGGATACATTCCTTTATGCATCGGTAACAAGGAGAGCCAGACCGAAGCAGACATCGTCCGGCGGATCGTCGACACATACATCTTCATCCGGAAGAAGTCATGGCGGCAGTCACGGATCATTTTAAATAGTTTAGTTTAAGGGCGGTTCTTTTTGCGCGAGATTGTGCAAAAGAACTGCCTTTTGCCGTATTCTTAAGACGCATATTCTTCATAACTTCGTGATAGACTATCTGCAGATTATTTATCAGGATGGAGATGATATTATGAATGAACAGGAATTTATCGTTGATAGAGAAGTGGGAATTAATTTCTGTGGTGGTATGGAAGAATTGTATGATGAGATAATTCAGGATTTTGCTACTGATTCCGAGGAGCGTATCTCGATGCTTACCAAATACTTCAACGCAGAAGACTGGAAGAATTATGTGGTAGAAGCTCATGCGCTTAAGACTACGGCGAAGACAATCGGGGCGGAGAATTTCTCGGAGCACTCGAGGTTACATGAATTTGCCGCAAGAGAAGAAAATGTGTCATACATCAAAGAAGACTTTGAGAATTATATCGAAACATTAAGAGAGCTTGTGCGAAGACTTACTGCATAGAAGTGCACCTGCGGTGTAAGGTGCGTCGTGGCAGACAGGCCCCGTCACTTCGAGATGCCTGTCTGAATTAAAAAAAGATGAGAAGCAGTTCTCATCTTATAAGATTCGTGTGCTTGTGGGTTAGCAAGCACTTAAATTATAAGCGCAAAGATACTTTGCGCTCGGCCTCCAGATCTTCAGATACCTGAAGGCCAGGAATCTCGTGGATTGCCTGGTACACGCGATGCGAATCTTAATTTCGGTTCATCTTCATTCTCCTAATGGTCTCTGGTAGGTTGCATAAGCAACGACTATTATTCAAATTCCGACTCCCCTCCGTCAAGAAGCGAATCTGGTGTAGAAAGCAATCACTTTCTACAGTTAGTATTTTACAAAAGTTTTACATAAATGTAAAGTGGTTTACCGTTATTTTTTGAAAAATCTGTAACGGTCATTTAAAAAACCTTGTGTTTTCAAGGATTTGCGCGGATTGTATTTTTGAAAATTCGCGGATTTTTATGCGCTTAAGCCGAAAAAGCATACCATATGTAGTACATCGGATTTTTTTTAAACCATAGGTATAGATAATGTGTAACGCAACACACTTTATTCAATATTTGTGGCATAGACAGTGGGAATAATCGGTGATAGAATGAAAATACGGTGGAAAAGTGCGTAATATGATCGCATTAAGACTATTAATTATGAAAAGGCAGCATAAGATATGACAACGGAAGAAATTAACGTATCAGGAAAGACATATGATGAGATGGGCTTTGCAAAGCTTGACACGGACAGGAAGCGACGCACCGGTTTTGCGGAGGTCGTTTTTTGTGCGGGCAAAAATGATGAACATCTGGTAGAAATATATAAAAGACTTTATGAGCATGATGGCTGTGTATTCGGAACGAGAGCATCAGAGCATCAGGCAGAGCTTATAAGGAGGGAATTCCCGCAGGCGGAATATGACAGGGTATCACGTATCCTGCAGATTAAGCTTGATGATAAGGACCCGAGAGCCAATAAGCAGCCGATAGGTAATATCGCTATCTGTACCGCAGGAACAGCGGACCTTTTTGTTGCCGAAGAAGCGGCTCTTACCGCGGAATACTTCGGTAATAAGGTTACGAGAATATATGACGTGGGAGTAAGCGGAATTCATCGTCTGTTTTCAAGGGTGGATGATATTAATGCAGCTAACGTGGTTATCGCGATAGCAGGTATGGAAGGAGCACTTGCAAGCGTGATTGGCGGCCTTAGCGATAAGCCGGTTATAGCAGTACCGACATCTGTCGGATATGGTGCCAATCTTGGCGGATTATCCGCGTTGCTTACAATGATTAATTCGTGCGCTAATGGGATAGCGGTTGTAAATATTGATAACGGATACGGTGCCGGTTATATGGCGACACAGATTAACCGTCTTGCAGTACTTGGCAGAGTGAAGGAAGAATAGGAGCATACTATGAATAATGAGAATATCATACACGATACCGTGATTAAATTAGAGACCAATATAGATGATGCGTCTCCGGAAGTTCTCGGCGTTACTATGGAGCGATTGCTTAAGGCAGGTGCGCTTGATGTAAGCTATACGCCTTGCT
This sequence comes from Lachnospiraceae bacterium, assembly GCA_024694785.1. GTDB lineage: Bacteria > Bacillota > Clostridia > Lachnospirales > Lachnospiraceae > XBB1006. The sequence goes on along the minus strand of JAILJL010000063.1, from coordinate 1,654 downwards.
TCATGAAGAAGAATCGGCCGGCGTTCATGCTTTCGGTTATCTGTCATGAAGAAGAGGCGGAGGCACTTGAGAAATTGATATTTCTTGAGACGACCACAATCGGTATAAGGAAGACCGCCTGGGAACGTGACATATTAAAACGCGAGAAGGTCATGGTACCCACACCGCTTGGTGAGGTACAGGTCAAAGTGTGCACGTTACCTAACGGCAAGACGCGCTTTTATCCTGAATATGAGAGTGTAAAAGCGCTCTCGGAGAAGCACAATAAGACATACCAGGAGATATTTGATATAGTGAAGCTACAGTGTGAGATTAAGCGTTAGTTAATCTCGGTAAGTGCATGGCACGTCATATAAGGAGTAATTATATGGAACAAATGCTTACGATGATGATCGTTGATGACAGGGCAATCGATCGCGCGATACTTCGCGGTATATTTCTTAATGAGTACAATATAGTCGAGGCGGGAGATGGCGATGAGGCCTTGAAGTTATTACGAAGTGGGGTTCGCATAGATATCATACTTCTTGATATCTTCATGCCTAAGATGAACGGATTTGATTTTTTGAGAGCGGTCAAGAGAGATGAAGCATTTAAAAGCATTGCAATTGTGGTTAATTCCGAAGAGCTCGATGAAGATAATGAGGTTGAAGCTTTAGAGCTTGGCGCGGACGATTTCATTACGAAGCCATATAATCAGCGAATTGTAAGGCGTCGTGTCTCAAATGTGGTTAATAAGGTAATATATACGCAGTTTAAGATGTCGCATCAGATAGACGAGCTTAAGTTCGTAACTCAACGCGACATATTGACCGGATTATATAATAGAGAGACATTTTACAGAGAAGCGCGTGAATTCATTATGACACATGATGATAAATGCGCAATCGCGATCTGGAACGTAGACCGATTTAAAGTAGTTAACGAATTGTTCGGCAGCAGGCTGGGTGATCAGGTATTACGTAATATAGCTCATCAGCTTATAGATCTTATTAAAAATGACGGCATCTGTACAAGAACAGAAGCGGATAGCTTCGTATTCTGTACGACAACGAAATATCTTAATGAGATAATGCCTGAGATAGAGAGGATCTTAACCGGGCAGGATCACACGAGCCCGATAGATTATACCCTGCAGCTTCATATGGGTATATATGAGGTTGTCGATCCTGATATGCCAGTATATCTTATGTGTGACAGAGCCGATATGGCATTGCAGACAATAAAGGATAGTTATCTTATAAGATCCGCATACTATAGCGAGAAGCTTAAGGAAGATATCCTTAATGAGCAGGAACTTGTAATCGAGATGGAGCAGGCGCTTAATCATAAGCAGTTTTTTGTGGTATTTCAACCAATCGTAGATACCAAGACGGGCAAGACGGTCTCGGCGGAAGCTTTGATAAGGTGGAAGCATCCGATTAAGGGAACCATTAATCCGGGTATCTTTGTTCCTTTGTGTGAGAAGAACGGATTCGTTGCGATATTGGATTTGTTTGTGTGTGAGGAAGTATGCAGGTTCCAACGCGAACAATTGGACAAGGGTGTTAAGATAGTTCCGATATCGATTAATATATCGAGAATTAACTTCTACAGGATGGAATTCTCGGCTAAGATCAGAGAATTGCTGAACAGGTACAGGCTTGAACCTACT
>JAILJL010000046.1 GCA_024694785.1 Lachnospiraceae bacterium | reverse complement strand
TCATCTTAAAGCTTGTATAGAACCATATTTCCAGGAACAAAAGAAGTGTGATTCCTTCTATCATATAAGTATAATGCTTAACCTTAAGCGGAATCTGAAGCGTAAATCTGCATAAGCTCCATACAGATAGATAGACACAGATTCCTATTATCAAAGCAGCAAATATGTTGGCACAATCATGTGATACGGTCTTAAGTCTGTAATGCTCTGTCACATCTTCGACCATAACAAGCATGCCCTTAAAGTCGTCGTCCTCATGATAAGAACCGTCATTTTTCATTGAAACTTCAACTATAAGATGAAGCTTCTCACCATTAGGAAGGTGGAAAGCAAGTGTTTTTTTGTCGTTTCTGTTATGCTTTATAATATCCGCAAAGAAACTGTTGAATTTCTCATTAAGAGGGTCTAACAGAAACGCCTCATCGAACTCATGTCCCAGTATTTCTTCACCCTTAAAGAATATCTTACGGCAGGCGGAATTAAAGTAGACGACTTTCATCTCATCATCTACAAGCAGCACTCCGTCGCTCATATTGTCGAAGATTTTTCCGGCCTCTTTCGACGAAAATATCTCTTCATGCGAAACCATTTATTACCCCCGGAAAGCTGATACCTTACTGTCGTACCGCTTTACCATTTATTCCAATTCTCTTTTTCTCTTTCTAAATATGAATTCAAACGCTATAATACCTAGCGCGGTGCTTATGAACCATGTAAGCGGGAACGCCATATATATGGACTCAATCTTTCCCGTAATCTGAGGCACAATAGCAACCCATGCCGTACGGAATATAACCGATGCGATAATCGATATGATAAGAGGTGTCTTGGCATCCTGCAATCCTCTTATACAACCGAATATTGAATTCATCGTACCGCAAAGTCCGTAAAACATAGTAAGACAGAAAAGCTTATGAAGCGCAACTTCCGCAATTACAACCGCATTTCCCATCGTCGGATCTATGAATAAGCTTACCAAAGGCTTAGCAAACAAAAGTACCAAAGCTCCGATAATCTCCGATAATCCGACAACAAAAACCATCGTAGCAACATATGATTTCCTTACACGCTTTAAGTTCTTCGCTCCAAGATTCTGTGATATAAATACAACCGCACCACTCTCGAATCCCATAAAAGCAACCATCAATATTCCTTCTATCGAATCCGCAACCGTATTACCCGCGATAACATCAGGGGAATACTTATTGATAAGTGCGGATATATATACTGTAGATAAGCTTAATGCCACACCTTCCAAAGATGCAGGAACACCCTTCTTCCAGATTTCTTCGGTTCCTTTAAAGAAGCTAAGCTCACGAAAGCTTAAGTGAAGCTCTTCTTTATTCTTCGTAAGGTAAATTACCATCATTGCAAAAGCTGCTGCCTGCGCGAATACCGTACCGAGCGCAACGCCAAGCAAATTCCAGTCGAATACGATTACAAAAAGAAGATTAAGACTTAAATTAATCGCCTGTGACACAACCTGCATAATAAACGGCGTAAAAGAATCGCCCTTGGCCTGGACGGCTGCGGTTAAGAAACTGAAAGTCGTCATAAACGGAACTGCGCAAAAATAAAACCTGAAATACAACTTTGCCCCATCAAGAATCTCTGCAGGACAATTAACAAGTTCAAGTATCGGCTCTGCAAATATAATTGCAATAATCGCCATCAGTACCGATAAAAAGCCTACGGACAAAGGAATCGCATTAAGGATTCTATTGATCTTTTTCTTCTCCCCCTGTCCATACAGGTTACCAAGTACCATAGATACTCCTCCGGAGCATCCCATAATGCTTCCGATAAGTAACCATATAATAGAACCCGATGCGCCTATAGCCGACATTGCATTCGGATGCCCGAATTTGCCGACAACCATTGTATCAAAACTTGAAAATAACATGTTAAGAAGCGAAACTCCCATAACAGGAATGGCAAATATAACAAGATTCTTAATTATATTGCCCTCCAAAGGATTCGCCTTTAATTTACTTGTTCCCATATATACTCCTAAATATACCCAAACTGAATTAATTACTGTTCTTCCATATAATAAAGCCTTGAAGAGAAATCGGTAAATAACCTTACCTTATCATTAAAACCGACTCCGCCGAATGCCTGCTTTAATCTTATGCCGCTATACATGGCCTCTTCGCCGGAAAGAAGGAATTCTTCCTTTTCGCCGCCCATCTTATAGAACTTTGCAAGTATTCTTTGCATCGTTGAATCATTCTTAATATGAACAGGCGCCGCGGTATTAATCAGATCGCCAAACGTACGGATATCTATCTTCTCTTCAATATTGTAAAACTTATAGGTTGCATCCTTCCTAAGTCCCTTTGCATTATAGATAAGATTCGGATTATTTGCAATGTTAAGCTCCTGCATTACCATACCTATCGCACGCTTCTTATCCTTTGATACAACCGTCCACTCATGAATATTATCCGCTCTGCCACGGTAGAAATCACCGTTAAAGTAGACATCCCGCCATCTCTTATACTGCTCAACCTGCGCTTTTACCATATTAAGCTCATCCTTACTTAGATCGCATAAGTTAAGCTCATATCCAAAAGGGCCAAACGCCGCAACATTATATCTTGTCGAAAGCGGTGTTATTCTGAGTGTCTGATGATTCGGTACATTTGATACATGCGCCGATAACGTTCTCATAGGATATCCGTAACTATAATTGGTCATTGCACGAACTCTGTACAATGCATCCGTATCATCCGATGCCCATATCTGCGGGAAATAGCAAAGTATTCCGAGATCAAATCTGTTGCCGCCCGCAGAACATCCTTCAAATAGAATGTGTGGGAATTTCTTAGTCAGGACTTCCATTATGTGATAGAATCCGATCAGATATCTATGGAACACTTCACCCTCATGCTCTGATGTAAGATACGGCGAATACGCATCGGAGAAAATCCTGTTCATGTCCCATTTAACGTAGGTTATTCCCGGAATCGAGAATACCTTGGACATCGAATCTATTACATAATCGCACACCCTAGGGTTCGTAAGATCCAATATCCTTTGATTCCTTCCCTCGGAATGCTCCTGACCCTTAATCTCAAGTGCATAATCCGGATGCGCCCTGTATAGGTCGGAATTCACATTGACCATCTCGGGTTCAACCCATATGCCGAACTTCATTCCGAGATTATTAATCTTATGTATAAGTCCCTCAAGTCCGTACGGCAGCTTCTTATTATTGACATACCAGTCTCCGAGAGAAGACGTATCATCGTCCCTTTTACCGAACCATCCGTCATCAAGCACAAAAAGCTCTATCCCGACTTTGGCTGCCGCCTTTGCAAGTGAAAGCAAAGACTTCTCATTAAACTTAAAATATGCTGCTTCCCAGCTATTGATTAATAGGGGACGCCACGCATTCTTCCACTCTCCGCGGACTATATTCTGTTCAACAAATTCGTGCATATTATGGCTTAAGCCTGTAAATCCTTTATCGGAATAAGACATAACCGCTTCAGGTGATTCGAAAAGCTCTCCCTTATCAAGCACAAACTCAAATCCTTGCGGGTTAATACCCGTTAATAATCTTACTTTATGATAGCTTGTATCCTCAACCGATTCATAATGATTACCGCTATAGATAAGATTAAATCCATATACCTCGCCATAATCTTCCGAAACAGCGCTTTTAGACAGCATTACAAAAGCATTTGCCCTTGAAGATGACGTTCCAGCAAAAGAAGCATTAACTATACGGGCACCTGAAAGCAGCGTCTCATGCTTCTCCATCTCTCTGGTCCATCCGCCACGGAAAGTATGCATCGTATAATCACCCTCATTAAAATCGACCTGGGTACTCATTAATCTGCAAAGTCTTATCTTCGCATCCATATTGTTGACAACAATACTGCTTCTTGTAATACAGTCGGATTCTTCGAATACCGAGTATACAAGCTTCAGGATAACATTATGATTCTTGTCTTTTAAGCTTACAACAAGTGACTGCGCTTTGTTATTCTCATCATACGCAGATGGAAGCGTCATAAGACTTACCTTCTTATCACATATCTCATACGAATCAAATACAAAGTCCGTTGTTCTCGAGCCATCCGGATATACAAGCTCTATAAAAGGCTCCCTTATATCGCCTTTACCGACTCCCGAATACTCAAAGCATGTTCCTTCCATCGAAAGCGTCGGAAATTCTTCCGAGTACTGAATAGAATTGCCGTTTGCCAGTTCCTGCTGAGACTTTGATGCCATCGAAAGATTCTCAACCTTAGGACCATAATACATATGCTCCAGGTGACCGCTTTGAAGAAG
>JAILJL010000037.1 GCA_024694785.1 Lachnospiraceae bacterium | reverse complement strand
TTATTGATAGTAGCGGTATCGGACTTCGGGATAATGAGGGAGACACTGTACTTAGGCGCTCCACCATTGATGCTCTTTGGATCCCAGACATTTGCATAACTCCATCTGGTGTTGACTCCGGTAATAACTTTTGTAGGGATAGATACTTTGTTTGCCATGATTTTTTCCTCCTATTCTTCATTAAAATCATCTTTGGCTGTGTTCATTGCCGGTCGTTTATCGGATTCCGGCACAAGCGTTGGTTTGCCTGGTGGCTTTGTGATCATGCCGCTCAGAAGTTCGTTGAATCTCTTTTTCCCCAATAGGGAAGTCATTGCTGTTATTCCCAGAAGCTTCTTTTCGTAAGGGTCAAAACCTGCATCAGTTACGATGGATGCGACCGCATCTTCATCTGTGAACTTTCGATTCGATTTGCCTTCGACTACTTTGAAGCCGGGATACTCTGTGCCACTTAATGCCTGTTGAAGGGCATAGTCTTTGATGTCATTCGCCCATGAAACCAGATCATCAATCTGCGGAAGGATGGTGGCTATTTCTGCCTCGTCCAAAGTGGGCGGTAGCTCAAAGTCGTATTGTGCAAGCTCCAGATTGTATTCGGCACGCTTACGACAGATAGCTTTTGCCTTGCAGAACTGGCAATGGTCACCGGCGCTGTATTCACCGTCACCGTTGTAAGCAAGTTCGGCGGTGGGTTTTAGAACCGTTTCTGCCCATTGAAGGAGATCTTCCTTTGTAATGGTGTAGGAACTGATATTGTCGCGACGCGGTTGGAAGATTGTCATCTGTATCCGTTCGATGTCGTAAATACCATCAAAGACTTCCAATGCACCAAGCGCGTAACACATCATCTGGCTGTTTCCACCGTGCACATCATCGCCGGCACTTACCAGGACTCCGAGACCATGCTTGTAATCAATGATCTGTAAAAGTTCATCAGCGACGATTACGCAGTCTCCGGTTCCGAATCCGTTTTTCACCCATCTGGAGAAGTCAAGGCGCTGCTCGATCATTACCTGAGGATCTTTGCAGTATTGTTTTGCGACTTCAATTTGTTCCAGAACATAGTCACGGTATTCCTCGGCACAGTTCTCCATTTCGGTATCGTAGTATGTCAGATTCTCACGCGGATCCTTTGATTCACGGCCAAGTGCGGATTCGACCAGGTAAGCACATAATTCATGACAATCAGTTCCTTGTTGTGCATATGGACTGCCGCTGTCATTGATACCGTCACAAAGTTTTGCGCTGGGCGGGCAAGCGAGCCATCTGTGGCTTGCGGAGGCAGAGAGGTATGCGTGCTTAGGCATCTGTCAGACCTTCCACCTCTGATACAAGAGCGGCGTAGTCTTTTGCATCCACATCGGTAAGGCTGCCTCCGTTGCCGTACTTCTGAACGATTGCTTTGACATCAGCTTTGAATCTGCCGTCTGCTTCGTTTGCCTTCTTTGCCAGGATGCCTCTTACTTCTTCCTTGGAGTATTCCTTTGCGGGCTCTTCCTTAGGAGCGGCATCTTCCTTCTTTGTCTTCTTCGCAGGCTTTGCCGGTGCTTCGTCTGTTCCGGAATAGAATTCCTTCAAAGCTCTGCCGGTCTCAGCCAGGGTTTCTCCGCAGCTGATCAGGTTGTCGATCATGGCGGAGAGTTCACTCATTTTGCTCATTGTCTTTACCTCCGTTTTCCGTATTCTGTTTTCTCAGGTTGGCTGCCAGTCTCTTGGCTACAACGCTTATGGCGATGAGAGTATCGATAAGCTCTTCGTCGATGGTTGTGTCTTGCTGGCTGTCATCAGTGGTTTCTTTCTGCATCTGCAGCACCTTCCTTTCCGAATGGCTTTGTTGCCTTTCTATCTTCCTAAGCGGGTTTGGAAATGATTTTTCCGGTCGCAGGGAAATATTTTTGAAAAAAGTGCCGGTCACGATTTCGCTTATAAAAGGAAGCGATTCGGATCGGCTTTTGTTTTTGTGCGAGAAATTTGATGGCTGACCGGAAAAAGTTCGATGAAAGGCGCTTAGGAAGTTAGGAGGAAATCGTTCCTTACTTTTTAAGAAAAGAGGTTAAAGCTATGCAGATTACCATGTTTACAGCAAATTGCGTCGGACAGGCCGGTAACTGCAGCTATCCAAACCGGGCGGTAATAACCACGGCGGAGCAGTTGCAGAGTGCAGCCAGGTCGGACCATGTTTGCGCTGAGTACAAGGGCAATTATCGAAGTATTGGAAACTTCACAAGGTCAGATGTGATCGTGATGGATATCGATAATGACCATACTGAAGAGCCTGATGACTGGATCACGCCGGAGAAGATGGATGAGATGTTTCCTGATTTCTCCTATGCACTTGTACCGAGTCGCAATCATATGAGGGAAAAGGACGGTAAGGCGGCAAGACCAAAATTCCACGTCTACTTCCAGATCGGCGAAATCACAGATGCAAAGGTCTATGCGGGACTGAAGAGAGCGCTTTATAAGAAATATCCGTTCTTTGACGGAAATGCGTTGGATGCGGCCAGGTTCTTATATGGTTCGGATAGTGGTGAAGTGATCTGGCATGAAGGCTGGATGACCATTGATGAAGAGGTCAGTCCGGATTATTCAGATGAAGATTCGGATAATGCGGATGGTCAGAACGGCTCCCGTTCGGGTCCAATCCTGCAGGGAAGCCGCAACAATACCATGAGCCGTTTTGCATCAAGGATATTGAAGAGATACGGCAACACGGAGAAAGCTCATGTGGCATTTATGGAGCATGCTCAGAAATGTGATCCGCCGCTTCCGGATGCGGAGCTTAACACGATCTGGAACAGTGCGGTGAAGTTTTTTGAAAAGAAGATCTCTTCATCAGATGGGTATGTTCCGCCGGATCAGTACAATTCCGATTTTAGTGATGATTCCTTAAAGCCTGAGGACTATTCGGATATTGGTGAAGCGAAAGTGCTAGTGCAGGAGTACGGAAGTGAGCTGAGGTTTTCTGCAGCGACGGATTATCTCCGATATGACGGCGACCGCTGGGTGGAGGATGTGCAGCTTGCCATTGGCGCAATAGAAGAGTTTCTTGATCTGCAGCTGGTGGATGCTAAACAGGATAAGGAAGTTGCTGAGAAGGCGTTGCTCGATGCGGGAATACCGGAGCCGGTTGTTAAGGGAGGATCCAAGGCCGTAGCAAAGGAAATATCTGATGATCAGATGCCGCTTTTGTATGGGCTGATATCTGCAGAGACTTATCTGAAGTTTGTACTGAAGCGCCGTGACTACAAATACATTGTCTCGACCGGGAATGCTGCGAAGCCTATGATCGGTATTGATGTAAATGACTTGGATAAGAATGAGTTTCTCATCAACACGCCGTATGCGACCTATGACCTGAGGCAGGGACTATCGGGGGAGCAGCCGCATGATCCGAGAGATCTGATCACGAAGATGACGACCTGTGCTCCGGGTTCTGATGAAGGGAAGCTGTGGCTTGATGCTCTGGAACGTTTCTTCTGCGGAGACCAAGAGCTGATCGAGTATGTTCAGTTGGTGGTTGGGTTGGCAGCAATCGGTAAGGTTTATCAGGAGCATATGATCATTGCTTACGGCGGTGGTGCAAACGGTAAATCAACCTTCTGGAACACGATTTTCCGGGTCCTGGGCGATTATGCAGGAAAGTTGTCGGCAGAAGCACTGACTATGAACTGCAAGAGGAATATTAAGCCGGAGATGGCAGAACTCAAAGGCCGCAGGCTCATTATCTCATCTGAAATGGAAGAGGGAATGCGCCTGAATACTGCGACTGTGAAGCAGCTTTGCTCTACGGATGAGATCCAGGCTGAGAAGAAGTACAAAGCTCCGTTTCATTTTGTTCCTTCGCACACGCTGGTGTTATACACGAACCATTTGCCGAAGGTCGGCGCGAATGATGACGGCATCTGGAGAAGACTGATCGTGATTCCCTTCAATGCGAAGATCACCGGTGACAGCGATATCAAGAATTATGCAGATTATCTCTATGACCATGCCGGTTCCTTCATTATGAGCTGGATCATCGAAGGCGCGAAGAAGGCTTACGACATGGATTTTAAGGTGCCGTTGCCGAAGGCCGTGGAGGATGCAATTGAGACATACCGCGAGGATAACGATTGGCTGGGGCATTTCCTGGCTGATTGCTGTGATATCGATAAGGCAGCATCGGAGAAATCCGGAGAACTCTATCAGGCATACAGGGCGTACTGTCTGCAGAACGGTGAGTTTACCAGAAGCACGACTGATTTTTACAGTTCGATCGAAAAAGCGGGCTTCCCTAAGAAGAAGGTCAAGACAGGATCCTTTGTATATGGCTTGAAGTTAAAACAGGGGCAGGATTTTCTGGAGTGAGGGACGATGACAGTCAAACAGTAAACTGTTTCAGATTTGCTGTTTCTCAGAAAGCCCTAATTTAAGCCATGGTGACAGTCGGTGACACTCATACCAGAAAAGTCCCTATAGAGTGTTTTTCAAAACTGTTCTAAAGGGAGTTTTTGTGTAGACCATCACCGACCATCACCTTTGGCAGAATGCGGAGGTTGCGATGCGAGAAAAGGTAATAGAGCAGAAGCTGGTTTCCGAGGTTAAACGCCGTGGCGGGATCTGTCCGAAATGGGTGTCCCCAGGATTTGACGGGATGCCAGACCGATTAGTCTTTCTGACGGGAAGGCACTTCGGGATGGTGGAAGTTAAGCGTCCCGGAGAACGACCGAGACCGCTGCAGGCATCGCGGCACCGGCTTCTGAATAAATTAGGCTTCCGGGTCTATGTACTGGATGATCCGGAGCAGATTGGAGGAATACTGGATGAGATACAATCCACATGATTATCAGATATATGCGATCAACTTCATAAAGGAACATCCCATTGCAGCGATTCTTTTGGATATGGGTATGGGTAAGACCAGTATCGTACTGGCGGCGCTCAATGAGTTGATGTTTGACAGTTTTGAGGTGACAAAGGTTCTGATTATAGCGCCGCTTCGAGTGGCGAAGCATACATGGTCAGCGGAAATACAGAAGTGGGATCAGCTTCGTGGACTTCGGTACTCCATAGCAGTCGGTACGGCAGCAGAGAGGTTGAAGGCACTTCAGGCAGATGCGGATATTTACATTATCAACAGAGAAAACGTGCCCTGGCTGATAGAGAAGAGCGGACTGCCGTTTGATTACGACATGGTGGTGATCGATGAACTGTCATCATTTAAGAACTGGCAGGCAAAGAGGTTCAAGGCGCTTATGCAGGTAAGACCAAGAGTGAAAAGAATTGTCGGTTTGACCGGAACGCCTTCCAGTAACGGTTTGATGGATCTCTTTGCAGAATACAAGGTTCTGGATAAGGGAGAAAGGCTGGGAAGGTTCATAAGCCAGTATAGAGCAGAGTATTTTGTGCCGGATCAGGTGAACGGTCCGATTGTTTACAGCTACCGACTTAGGAAGGGCGCTGATAAGAGGATTTATGACAAAATCTCCGATATCACGATCTCCATGAAGGGTACTGATCATTTGAAAATGCCGAAACTGGTGAATTCAGAATATCCGGTATATCTGGATGAGGATGAGCGCGAGAAGTATGAGGCAATGGCCAGCGACCTTGTGATCAATCTTCCGGGAGGTGAAGTGACGGCTGCAAATGCTGCAACATTATCCGGAAAGCTGACACAGATGGCAAACGGTGCCGTTTACTCCGATGCCGGTGGTATCGAGCACATCCATGATAAGAAGCTGGATGCATTGGAGGATATTATCGAGGCGGCAAACGGAAAGAGCATTCTTGTGGCGTACTGGTTTAAGCATGATCTGACAAGGATCACAGAAAGGCTTGATGCACTTGGTGCTCATTATGAAAAGCTGGATTCAGACAAGAGTATCGAAGATTGGAATGCAGGAAGACTGGAAGTAGGGCTTATTCATCCGGCTTCTGCAGGACACGGGCTGAATCTTCAGAGCGGCGGTAATACCCT
>JAILJL010000016.1 GCA_024694785.1 Lachnospiraceae bacterium | reverse complement strand
AACCGCCGTCTATATCGATAAAATTGCCATCCTTATAAGCACATAAAGAATCAAGCGATTCAAACTCATTTCTTACACGCTGTACCCCGACATGTCCCGTTATGAATATCTTATCCGGATTAGCATCATATATAGAGCGGTCGCAACGCGTACTTCCGTCACGAAACATCGAAAACCAAAGAATCTCAAATGCCTTATCATACGGAACTTCATTACCCGGAACTCCGACATAATCAGCGTTATAATACGTATGAGTTAATACGAATCGCTGAACTTCACCCGATTCTGTCGTTATATCCAATTCTTCAATAAGCTTCCTTGTAAGAAGCCAGTTAATAAGCTCTCTTCTTTTCTCAATCGGAAGCTCCATATACTTATTGTAAGTCAATATACCGTTATTACGTTCAATCCAACGCGTGGTATCGCTGCCTACCCACCTATCTTCTCCGTTAAGATCAATCGTATTAAGCATCATATGCTCATGATTACCGAGAATTAAATCCATATTCTCGGTATCCATAATGTATTGCATCAATCCCATGCAATCAGGCCCTTTATCAATAATGTCACCGATTACATAGAGCCTGTCATCAGGCCCAAACCCAACTTTCTTAAGCCCTTGTAAAAAAAGCTCATAATTTCCATGTGGATCCGCCACTACATACGTACTCATTACTCAATAATCCTCTTTTTCTATAACGCAATTATTACTTTTTCTTAATTCCAAGTACTGCCCATCTATATCCCGGAATTCTCGATATCACGGCATATAATCCGTATGCCAATGCAAATCCGCATATAGCACTTAAGATATAACACGCCCATGCCGGCAAAAGACCCAGCTTAGCGATAAAAAGTGCAACCGCCGAAATTCCGAGATAATGGAATATATATAATCCCCAGCTTCTATCACCCATCCACTTGGTAAAGCGATTGGTATAATCGAAATATCTTGCGAATCCGCCAAGTAAAGCCATACACATAAACCAGTCATACATAAGATAAATAGGTGTACGATATACAGGATTATCCGCGTAATTTTGTCCAAAATACATTACGCAAAATGCCACACCAAGTCCTGCTGCCACAACCGCAAATGCCCAGAACCATTTTTTCAAGCCCTCAATCACTTCATCATGTGAAAATACGAAATATCCAAGCAAAAAAGCGAAGAAATATAATCCAAACCTATATACCACTATCTTAGGTGTATTAAGTATCTGTCCCGCTCCATATACAGGAAGCACCAATAAGAAAAGCGCCCACACCGGTGTTTTCCTGCAGACATTCCACAGACGATCCTTATCAATCTTCTTAACAAGAACTATTGCAAGTGAAAAGAGCCACAACATCTGAAGATACCATAAAACGCCGACTCCGCTTAAAATGCATGCAATTATCTTGCCAAGAAGCGGCATTGTCGGGTCGCTTGCAACTCCCGAAAAAGATATATTAATATATCCCTGGATAAATTGAAAAGCAAAAAGTCCTACCGTCACCGGCACGAGAAGCTTTGTCGTCCTATTCTTAATAAACTTGCTGCCCGAACTTTTATCAAGAGCATATCTTGAACTTATTCCAGATACTATGAATAGAATCGTCATAAACCACGGATATACAATATACTGATACATATCATAGTACTGCACCTCTAAGTCCGTAATCTTACCCAAGGTTCCTACTATTCCTTCGGCATTATACATGTAAAACACGTGATATATTGCAACAATAACGACCACAACCCAACGTAAATTATCAAGATATGCTTTTCTCATACAAGGCCCTCATTTCCAATAAGTTTCTCACTCGGGGACGGTTATTAGGTGCTTTTTGCGCCAAAGAACCGTCCCTTAGTGCATTTTAAAGCGTTATCCCCAGTAACTTAATCAATCTCTGCAAATCGGCAATCGTCTCCGCTGCCTTTTTCACATCTGTGCCGATATAAGCGGACGCATCCTCTGCAGTCACTTTGATCGTTACTTCCTCACTGCCATCTATATATTTAAACTCAACATAACTCAGATTTCTCACCATTGAAAGAAGAACCGTTCCGTACTTTATAAATGCTTCTCCGGTCGCTTCCTTAGTCTTTTTAGTCTTAAAATCATCGTCAAATACCAATGTCCAGCCATATGGCTCTTCACTTGTATGAAGCTCGTTTGTAAACTCCCCGAATGTCTCTCTAATGCCCAATGCGTATGCAAGATTTACATCTGCACTTGCATTTCCAACATATTCATTCTTATAGCGGTAGAGCTTTGCTACATCATTTGAAATCTTAACACCATCCTGCCATATAAGCCAGCCGTTAAGATAGATTTCATTAAACTTATCATTTGCTTCGTATATACCGCGAACTTCGGTATTACCACCAAACGGTATACGCATCGCTTCTCTTACCTTAATATCCAGCCTTCCGTTCTTTGCATCAAAAGAAATTCCGGTTATTCTCGCAACTGAAGCGGCATTCATCAACTCACACTTAAAATCAACTGTTCTATCATTAACTGTATACTCAACCGCAAGCGACTGTGGATTTGATTCCTTACCTATTGCGCAAACTTTAATTCCTATCACAACGATAACGCAAAGTATCGTAGCCAACACTCCGCCGATAATCGCTTTTCTCACTTTATTCTTCTGCTTCTTTAAGAAAGCAACCTCTTTTACATCATCACTTGTAATAACTTTTTCCGGTGCAATCATTCTTTCATACTCACCGGTGCATTCCTTGCAACCTGTCAGATGTTCCTTAACAATATCATTCGTAACTTCACTTGTAAGCTTATCCACATATGACGGAAGCAAATCTCTTATTACTTCACATGGTATATTATTCATTTTCTGTAAACTCCTTCCTTAAGGTTTCTTTGCCGCGGTAAAATGAAACTCGCGCCCAGTTCTCGCTCTTTCCGAACACATCACCGATCTCTTTAAACGAAAGATTCGCAAAAATCCGTAAGTAACAAATTTCCCTATACGGTTCTTTCAAATAGTGCAGTTTCCGCATTAGCACGACTCTCTGCTCGGATTCAACTGCCTTAGCCTCTGCAGACGATTCATTCATCACCTTATCGATAACAGAAACTGTCTCTCCGTCTTCCGTTTCAACGCTGAGCGGTTCTTCAGGCCTATGTTTCCTTAAGTAAGCCATAAGCTGATTCTTGGCAATAGCACAAAGCCAGGTTGTAACGGATGACGATTCATCAAAGCGATCGATACTTTTAATAGCCTGGTAGAACGTTTCCTGCGTTACTTCTTCCGCAATCTCCGCATCATGCGTCTTGGACATCAGGAAACTGTACACGTTCTTGGCATATTTTACATATATCTGTTCGCTATCCAATCGTCTTCCTCCTTTCTCCATACCTATTAATGCAAGAATCTTATGTTTCGTTACAAAAAACGAATAAATTTTTTAATTTTATCTTAGAATCTCATCAATGGTGGATACCGTACTGAAAGTTCCTTTATTTCTCGAGATTATCTCCTTCATAGTCGATAATTCAAAGTAACTTATATAGCATATAAGTGTCGTATTCTTACCCGCGATAACTCCGCAGGACTCCATATATGTGCAGGTCTTATTAAGCTCATCTTTAATTTCCCTTATGAGCTTCTCAGGTTCTTTCGTGATAATCGTTACCTGCTTAACCGAATCGAAGTGATCCGTTACGTTGGTTATTACAGATGTCGCAACCACATATACAAGTAAACTCATAAGGGCCGCGTTACGATTGATAAGCACAAATGTCGCCATATATACGCACGCGTTAAATCCAAGAAGAATATAGGTCATTCCGTAGTTCTTACCGGTTCTTTTCGAAATCGCGTTAATAATTATATTGGCTATAATCTCGGAACCGTCGATACATCCGCCGAATCTTAAGATTATGGCAAGCCCAAGGCCAAGAATCGCTCCGCCAAAAACTACTGCCAGGAAGTGTTCCGTATTAAGTTCAAACGGAACTTTTTCAAAGATTGCAAGTCCGACCGTATATACGACCGAACCTACCAGCGATTTAATTCCGAAACGAATACCGATAATTCTGATACCCGCAATCCAGAACGGTAGGAATAAGCATATTACGCATAGGGAAAGATTAAATCCCGTAAGCTTACTTATAATAATCGATATGCCTGCCGTTCCGTAGTCAATCGCATCATTCGGAATCAGGATACACACGACCGAAAAGCTCGCCAGAAGCGCACCTATAACTATAAATACATATGACAATGCATTTTCCAATCTCTTATTCATAACTTTTCCTTCTTCTGTTTGATATCATATTTTCCCGCGATTTCGCACTATTTCACGAAATCAGGGTGATCTCCTCTTACATCTTCAACCTTATATCCGACGCTTTCAACCCTTCTTCTTAAGCACACATTGCATTCTGCTGCCTCTTCGCCGGTACATATCTTACCATCATAGAGAAGATACTTGCCTCTTACATTGGTAGGCGACAAGTTAGGCATAATTACATTTGCACCTGCCAGAATTCCACGTTCGCGTCCCTTTACATCGGCCGTTCCAAGTGCCGTAGTAGCAGGTAAAAGCACCTTCGGGAAGAGTAATCTTAATATGGCAAGTAGAATCACCGTCTTATCCGCACTTCCGTTAGGCTCGTCCTTAAAAGGAGTATCTTTATGCGCTATAAAAGGTCCTATACCTATCATATGCGGCTTCAATTCTTTCATGAATTCTATATCTTCATAGATATTATCATCCGTCTGGTATGGAGTTCCCACCATTATTCCGCATCCGATCTGGAATCCGATATCCTTTAAGTCTCTTAAGCACTGCTTTCTATGTGCGCCCGAGAGATTAGAAGGATGTAACTTTGAATAATGCTCTTCATTCGCAGTCTCATGTCTTAATAAGTATCTGTCTGCTCCCGCATCATAATACTTCTTATAGCTTTCATAAGATTTCTCGCCTATTGAAAGCGTAACCGCTGCTTTCGGAAACTTTGCTTTAATCTTACGGACTATATCGCAAATCATATCATCGGTGAAGTAGGCATCCTCTCCGCCCTGCAACACAAAGGTCTTAAATCCCAGTTTGTCACCGATCTCACAACAGGAAAGAATCTCTTCTTCCGATAATCTGTAGCGCTCCGCACTTTTATTACCACACCTTATTCCGCAATAATAGCAGTCATTCTTACAATAATTCGTAAATTCGATAAGGCCGCGAAGATATACCGCCTTGCCGAAATAAGCCTGTGCTACGCTTCTTGCAGCTTCAAAAAGGTATTCGCTTTCTTCCTTTGTCTCCGTGTTATACAGGATTCCGAATTCTTCTCTTGTAATACTCTCGGTTTTCTTAACTTTATCAACTATATCCTTATATTCAACGTTCATTTTTTCACCTTCATAATTTATAAACTGTATTTATTCATAGAAATTGTAGCATATGCCTCTTTTCTTATCAATAATTAAAGAGGCGAGAGTTCTTATTGCCTTTAATCTACATTTTTGCTATCCTTATTGTAAATAATTATAAGGGGGTCCTGTTATGGCAAGTAAGAATAAAGGGACTTTAAAGAAAATCCTTATATGGATTACATCAATATTAGGCGCAATTATACTTTGCGTAGCACTTTTCTTCGGATGGCTTACAATTGTGGAATATAGACCGGATGATATTGAAAATGTGGAAATCATTGGTAACGATATTAACGATACCATCGCACAAGACTCT
>JAILJL010000041.1 GCA_024694785.1 Lachnospiraceae bacterium | reverse complement strand
ATTACATTCTTTTATCTCCACTAATGCCTCTATCTCATCACGAGCAATTATCTTTTTATAATCCTTCTCCGACAAGATATACTCAAGGTCATCCGTCGATAGATTCATGCGTTCCATTAAAATCTCAAACAAAAGCACATCAACATCCAGGCTTTCCTTTTGTGCCTTCTGAAGAAACTGAGATGAACATATCCCCTTAGTTAATTCATCTCTTGATATATCCTTCTTATAACGCTCTCTATCAATAAATTCCGCTACTGCCAGCATTTTCTCCCTTACCCCATAACAATTAATAATAATTATTATAACATAGCAAAAATTATATTACAAAAAGAGCGATTCGCCATTAAAAGTTAATAACGCTACATCTACCTTAAAGCTAACTTTTTACTATATCCAGCGCTACTTTTTCCTCCTTGGTTAACATTAGAAATAACTTAATTATTTTTTCATAAAAATATTTGTTGAGTTCGCATTTTTCTTCATTAGGTTTTGAACATTGTCCGTTCTTATCATAATTAAGATAAGGGCATCCCACATTATTTGTATAGGTACCGATACGACTTACTATTTTAATGCATTATATACCTTGCTGTTTGCCCTGCATTTCTTTATATTACTCCCTAAATGCTTTTGTCTGAGTATTCCACAAATGCAGATACGGTCCTTCCATGGATATAAGTTCTAAATGCGTTCCTTCTTGAACTATCCGACCTCCGTCCAGAACAATTATTCTATCTGCCATAGACACCGCACCCAATCTATGCGTAATTATAATTCCCGTTTTTCCATTTAATTCCTTACGGAAAGATGAATACATTGCTTCTTCTTTCAGCGGATCAATCGCAGCTGTTGCTTCATCTAGGGCATAAAAATCTCCCCCTCGATAAAAAGCCCTTGCGCAGGCTACTTGCTGCCATTGCCCTCCGGACAAATCCTTCCCTCCAAATTCCTTTCCAAGCATCATTTCAAGAGGAATATTGGAATCACTCAAATAAGCAAGTTTCCTTTCTTCAATCTCCTCATCATCTTTTTTCTCAAAATTGCCTATTGCAATATTATCCTTTACTGTCATTTTATAACGGGCAAATGACTGTGATACCATTGATTGTTCTTGATGAATTCGTTCTTCAGATATTTTTGCTATATCTTTTCCATCGTATAAAACTTTTCCGGCGGTCGGCAAAAATAACCCCATAATAACATTTGAAAGTGTTGTTTTTCCCGACCCGTTTTTTCCTACAATTGCAAGAATTTCTCCTTTTTTGATTGTCAGTGAGATATCATCAAGCGCCTTTCTTTCTTGATTTGGGTAAGAAAAAGACACATGATCAAGCTTAATTTCATTGTTCAGTTTTGAAAAAGATTCAACTCCATCTCTCTCCTGAAGCGCCCAAAAACTAAAAAACGGTTGAACCATCTTATAATATTGAGACTCATTTCCAATCATCGAAACCAACGAACTAAATGCCGATGAGAGAGACACATAAGCTACAATGGCCGCAGTACAACTTGCATAATCTATATCTCCGCAATACAACAGAATTAGTGACACAAAATATCCACCATGGTTACCAAGTATCTCTAATGGCATCAGCGCCAGTTTCAACAGAAATATTTTCTGCGATTTTCGTTTTTCCATGTTATCTCTGTAAGAACGGCTGCCTCTCCACTTTTCCATTAACATTTCTATTGCATAAGTTATTCTGCTCTCTTTGCATGCTGTTTCGTCTATCATGGCTTTTACATACTCTGCCTCTTCCCGCATGCATTGTTCTATTGCCTGATAGTATTTCTTCCATAACGAACCCTGATACAATAGCGATATAAGTGGCGGTAAGGTTGAAAACGGAAGCAAAAGTAAAAACCACAAATTAAAATGCGATACATATAGCGTAACAACAATCGCCTGAAGAAGCGCCATTCCTATACTAATCCATATTTCAACATATCTAAAAAGATTCTGCTTAGCTCTATCAGCCAGTTTAATCGTTCTATCCGCGGACGCACTCTCAAACGATTCGTTGGATATTTGCTTAATCTTTCTGAACAAAAGTGACTTAACTTTATGTTCAAAGTCAAGAATAACTTTAAATTGTACCCTATATCTTTTATAAAAAACAGAATATGCGGTTGATATAACAACAAGCACTGCATATAAAAGCAAGGTTAAGAACATTTTCTTGCTATATCCGGCAACAACCAGAGAAAGAAGCTGTTTTGTGGCCCAAACACTTACAACTGTCGCAGCACAGTATACTCCACCCCACAAAAGCATTTCTATAAAACTAGCCGGGGCAATGCTCCATGCGAAACGAAAACAGCCCCACTTGTTATCATTTTTCCCCATAGTATAATCCCCTCTGTGAATTGTACAGTTTTTTATAGTATTCACATCCATCCATTAATCTATCATGCGCATCCATAGCAATAAGATGCTTATTATGTAAAACCAAGATTCTATCTGCTTCTTTAACCACGCCTAATCTATGTGAAATAAATAAAGTCATTTTTGACTTAAGCATTTCTTCATATACTTTATAAAGAGTTTCTTCTGAAGACGGATCAAGTGCCGCATTTGGTTCGTCTAAAACTACAACAGGCACAGGTGAAAGAAGTGACCTCGCAATAGTCAGTTTCTGCCATTCGCCTCCGGAAATATCTACACTTTCTTCTTTAAGCATTCTCAAATCAGTGTCCAAACCGTCTTCCTTTGATAAAGCCGGAATCGTCAAATCAAGTGAGCACAAGACTTCTCTAATTTTATTCTCATCAAGTACATCTTTCGAACCGAGCGAAACATTTTCTTTTATAGATAACGGATAGCGATAATAATCCTGGAAGACTGCAGAAAAAACTTTCTTTCGCTCCTCCTCGTGTACATCATTCAAATTAACACCACCGATATAAATAGCCCCTTTTGTCGGACGATACAACCCCAAAAGCAACTTTACCATAGTTGTTTTTCCGCATCCGTTTTCCCCTACAAGTGCATAATGGCCTCCGGCTTCCAATGTAAAACTCACATTCTCCAAAACCGGACTGCTTGCGCCGGGATATGTAAAACTAACATCTTGAAAAACTATTCCTTTGGTCAAATCTATATGTTGCTCTACTTCGGGCATAACTGATTCTTGCATATTCAAGAATTCAAAAAAGCCATTCATCTGAGCAAAACTGCTCGATATATCGAAAATCGAATTATAAAACTGCCCCCCAAGGCCTTGCAGTCTGCTCGCTGCTGAAAACACTACAATAAAAGCTCCAAGACTAATCTGTCCATGATACAACCGAGGCGCCATAAGTAACACCGTCAAAATAATATACAATACGGACAGAACAGTCGTTTCGCTTTCAGACACTAACCGTTTCATACCCAAATGGCAGTTTTTCTTAACCGCAGCAGAAAACTCATTTTGAAACCTATTTTCCAACTCGCAATTATAATCAAAGACCTTTCTTTCAGCTGAATACTCACGATTTAACAAAATTGAGGACAAATATGTTGCATGACGCATATTATGAATGTATTCATTCCAAATACTATCTGCTTTAAAAGCTGATTTCTTATAGATAACCGTGCCAAAAAACAACAAAACAAATAAAACGCACGCTGTTTTAATATCAATGGATAACAAAACAAAGAAAGACAAAACAATCTGCACCAGACTGCTCAAGCCTGTTTGAAGTGCCTTACAAAAAACCTTATCTAAATCAGCAACTTTTTCTGCTCGTTCAAAAAGTTCGCGGAATTCTTGCGTTTCCGTTACTACAAACGGAATCCTATTTGCCTTTTCAATGCGTTCTTGATCAAGTATTCTGCCCACATTAAAACCGTTCTGCTCCGTTTTATGCTGAAGCAATATTGTAAGCAACGAACCGGCTAATATTAAAACGATAAATAGAATCAAATATTTAATAAATAATATCCCGTTTTCTGAGAATCTGCCCAAAATTGCTGTGTCAATTAGACGTTTTTCCACCAGCATCTGCAATGCCGGAAGACTACCGACAAGAATCCCCCCAAGAAGACAAAACAAGAAAAACTCTAAAGAATAATACTTTCTGATATAAGAATACTTAGACATCCCTTCACAACCTCCCATTAGCAGTGTAACAAAAAGAAAAAGATAATTAAATACATTTTACTTTGATTTTTTTCCACCTAAGCATTTTCTAATGCAAACACAAAAAAGAGAGACCTAATAGGGTCTCTCTTTAATCATTATTCCAGATATAAATCTACTTATAAAGCATATCCTGCTTCGTAAGCCTTAAGGTTAAGCTCCTTAAACTTCTCAGGAACCATCTTTGCGATAACTTCCTTCCAATCGATTGAGTCAAGGCCTAACTTCTTGATCATTGCTCCGAGTAATACTACGTTCTGAGCTTTGATATTGCCAAGTCCTTCAGCAATCTCGCCTGCATTCAAGCTTAATGTATCAGGACAAATCTTCTTAAGGTACTCGATAACTCCTTCAGGATAATCTTCAGCACCTGTAATGATAGGCATTGAATAGATCTGATGATCGTTAACGATTAATGTACCGCCCTTCTTAAGGAAAGGAAGTGCACGAAGTGCTTCTACCTGCTCGAAGGATACAAGAATATCTGCCTCGCCTTCAGCGATAACAGGCGAATTAACCTTCTTACCAAACTTAATATGTGTAGATACGGAACCACCTCTCTGGCTCATACCATGAATCTCAGA
>JAILJL010000198.1 GCA_024694785.1 Lachnospiraceae bacterium | reverse complement strand
GATGCACGAGACGGACTTAAGCCGGTTCAGCGCCGTACACTTTATTCAATGTACGAACTCGGTGTTAAATATGATAAGCCATATAGAAAAAGTGCCCGTATTGTGGGTGATACAATGGGTAAGTATCATCCGCACGGTGATTCTTCAATCTATGAGGCAATGGTTGTAATGGCGCAGGGCTTCAAGAAGGGGCTGCCGCTTGTGGACGGACACGGTAACTTCGGTTCCATCGAGGGTGATGGTGCCGCTGCGATGCGTTACACGGAAGCGAGACTTGCCAAGGTTACGCAGATGGCATTCCTTGGCGATCTTGATAAGGATATGGTTGACTTTAAGCCTAACTTCGATGGTATGGAGAAGGAACCCGTAGTTCTTCCGGTTCGTGTACCGAATTTACTTCTTAATGGTGCGGAAGGTATTGCGGTAGGTATGACCACAAGTATTCCGCCGCACAATATAACCGAGGTTCTTGAGGCGGTTAAGGCTTATATCAAGAATCCTGATATCGAAGTTGCGGAACTTATGCAGTATATCAAGGGACCTGACTTCCCGACCGGCGGTATTGTGGTTAATGAGGATGAATTACTTGAAATCTATACGACCGGTGTAGGTAAGATTAAGATCAGAGGTAAGATTGAAGAGGAAGATTTAAAGGGTGGCAAGAAGCAGCTTGTAATAACCGAGATTCCTTATCCGATGATAGGTCTTAATATCGGCAAGTTCCTGAATGATGTATATGCACTTGTAGAGAATAAGAAGACCAATGATATTGTGGATATATCCAATCAGTCTTCCAAAGAAGGTATAAGAATCGTTATCGAGCTTAAGAAGGGTGCTGATGTAGAGTATATCAAGAACCTTCTCTATAAGAAGACACGACTTGAAGATACATTCGGTGTTAATATGGTTGCTGTAGTTGACGGAAGACCGGAGACTATGAGCTTATCTGATATAATCCGTCATCATGTTAACTTCCAGTATGAGATTAATACAAGAAAGTATAAGACTTTACTTGATAAGGAACTTGATAAGAAAGAGATTCAGGAAGGTCTTATCAAAGCCTGTGATGTAATCGATTTGATAATAGAGATTCTTCGCGGAAGTAAGAATGTTAATGATGCGAAGGCCTGCCTTACAAAGGGCGATACGTCCAATGTTACATTTAGGAGTAAGGAATCCGAGATGAAAGCGGCGTTTCTTGCTTTTACGGAAAGACAGGCAACTGCGATCCTGGATATGCGTCTCGTTAAGTTAATAGGTCTTGAGATGGAGGCTTTAATCAAAGAGCACGAAGAGACGTTAAAGAATATCGCGGAATATGAGAAGATTCTCGGAAGCAGACTTTATATGGCGAAAGTCATTATGAAGGAGATTGACGGATACATTAAGGAGTATGGTCGCGAGAGACGTACAAGTATCGAGAATGCGGAAGAGATCGTTATCGAAGAAAAGAAGATAGAAGAGCAGGAAGTAGTCTTCCTTATGGACAGATTCGGTTACTGCAAGACTATTGACCTTGCGACTTATGAGCGTAATCAGGAAGCGGTCCATGAAGAGAATAAGGTCGTTATTCATTGTATGAATACGGGCAGACTCAGTATATTTACGGATACCGGTAATCTTCATATGGTCAAAGTTCTTGATGTACCCTTCGGAAGATTCAGGGACAAGGGTACACCGATTGATAATATAAGTAATTATACAAGTGCCAAGGAAGAGATGATTCTTGTGGAGAGCAAGCTCGATCTTGGCGGTAAGGATGTATTTATGGCATCGTCCGACGGTATGTGTAAGATCGTTGAAGGCGATGAATTCGATGTTGCAAAGAAGACTACTGCGGCAACCAAGCTTAATCTTAAGGCTAAGCTTATGAATGTGACCATAGTGGATGGTACGGAAAGTATTATTATCGAGACCGATAAGGGATACTTCTTAAGATTCCCGATTACGGAGATTCCTAAGAAGAAAAAGACTGCTGTCGGTGTTCGTGGTATTAAGCTTGGTAAGGATGATAAGATTGTTGCAATCCATGTCTTAAAAGAGGGCGAGGAGAAGAATATTTCGAGAAAGGGCGGAGAGATTGCTCTTCATAGAATTCATCCTGCACATAGAGACGGAAAGGGAACTAAGAAATAGGAATATAACATGAATTACGATGAGACACTTGAATTCCTTGATATTGCACGTAAGAAGGGCTCCATACTTGGTATGGAGTCCATTATGCGATTATGCGGCGAATTGGGAAATCCCGAGAATTACGGGAAAGTAGTGCATATTGCAGGTACCAACGGTAAAGGTTCGACGGGAGCTTTTATCGAGCATGCGCTTGTTAATATGGGATATAAGGTTGGCAGATTTACTTCGCCGGCCGTTTTTGAATACGAAGAAATGTGGAAGATCAACGAGGTTCCCATAAGTCACGAGCGTCTTGCCATGCTTATGACTAAGGTCAAAGAAGCCTGCGACAGGATAGAGGCAAAAGGATATCCGGGACCGACTGTATTCGAAGTGGAGACAGCGGCGGCTTATCTATATATGAAAGAGGAAGGCTGTGATTATAGCCTGATTGAAGTCGGTTGCGGCGGTCTTACGGATGCGACCAATGTTGTAAAAGCGCCTGTATTATCGGTCATAACTTCGATTAGCATGGATCATATGGCATTTCTCGGAGAAACTTTACCTGAAATAGCGGCAATGAAGGCAGGGATCATCAAGGCAAACTGCCCGGTTGCTGCGCTATATCAGAAGGAAAGCGTTAATGAAGTAATTGAGAAAACCGCACGGTTAAATAATTCCGTGCTTACTTATGCAGATCCTGATAAAACAACGATTAAGGAGATGTCACCTTTCGGAATGACGATTTCTTATGACGGTGTGGATAACAGGATAGGCCTTACAGGTGTCTGCCAAAAGGAGAATTATGTCCTGGCGGTTGAGGCATTGAAAGTCATTCTCGGGGAGGATGAGCTTTCGGACAAAGCTTTTAAGGCATTGGGTGAGACCCGTTGGCCGGGAAGATTTGAAGTTATTAATAGAAAACCGCTTACAATCATAGATGGCTGCCATAATGAGGATGCGGCAATTAAGCTCGGTGATACGGTAAAGACGGTATTAAAAGGTTATAAGATTCATGCAATTGCGGGAATTCTCAAGGATAAAGAGGTCGATAAGATAGTCGGAGAGATTCTGCCTCTTTGCGAGTCTTGTCTTTGTGTAACGCCTCCTGTTGAGAGAGGACTGTCAAAGGAGGAACTTATTAAATCCTGCGAGAAGTATTGCGAATCCGTAGATGTGGCAGATACCATGCATGACGCGGTGCGTATCTATAGAGATAAGTACAATGGAGAAAATGACGCAATTCTTGTGTTTGGCTCGCTGTCATACTTATATGATGCATTCTTAACACTTTAATCATAGTTAAGTGCTACAATTTCCACATAGTTTCTTGATTACCTGAAAGGATATGGTGGCAGGATGAATCCAAGAAAACGTCGGGAACTTATGTGGACTATGGGATATATATTTATCGCTATAGCGTGTTCATTATATGCACTTTTGGTAGTTTCTATGCAAAGTGCTGTCAATGTGGTAATAGTTGCGGTTGCAATTCTTCTGATTTGTATTGGATGCTTCTTCATTAAAAGTTTGCAGTATTACACGGAGCAGAAGATACTGACTGTCGCAGCTGTATTTTTTATTGTTTTACAGGGATTTATAGTTCATTCGTTTGAGTTTTTACCTATATGCATTGTGGCTGTAGGCATATACTTTTTGCCTATTGTACACTGGAAAACAATTCGGTTGTATTCCGTATTGTGCACAGGCGTGCTTATTACGAATGTGGTTATGACTATCATAGACCCGACATATCTCTCGCGCATGGAAAAGGCGACGTTCTATCTTTCCGGAGCTTTTGTGCTTGCATGTCTTATCAGCTTTGTTATTATTGCCAAAGCTGAGGACGATTACAGTAAGAAGCTTGAGGAGCAGACAAAGAACGCAATCGAGGCAAATAAGAGCAAAAGTACATTCCTTGCCAATATGTCTCACGAGATAAGAACTCCGATGAATGCGATACTTGGTATGAGTGAGCTTTTATTACTTGAGGATATGAATGATACGCAGATAGAGTATCTTAATACAATTCATAATTCGTCCAAGGCGCTTCTTAACATAATCAATGATATTCTTGATTTCTCCAAGATTGATGCTGGCAGGCTGGAACTTATAGAAGAGAGATACGATTTTGAGTCTATGACTCAGGATGTGTCTAATATAATAGATGCGCGACTTAAAGATAAGAGGGTAAGCTTTACGGTTGTTATGGATCCGAATCTTCCGTCGGCATTTATGGGTGACGAGGTAAGAATTAAGCAGATTCTTATTAATGTTCTCGGTAATTCCTGTAAGCATACAAATAGGGGATATATTTCCCTCGACGTACATTCCAAAGATATAGGGGACGGACGCGCCGAACTTACATTTGTTATGAAAGATACGGGCGCGGGTATTCCGAAAAATGATCTGGAGCACATATTTGACGCCTTTAATCAGGCGGATACCAAGAGAAATCGTCATATTGAAGGTACGGGACTCGGGCTTGCAATTACGAAAAAGCTTGCGGAAGCCATGGGCGGAAGTATTCTTATTGAGAGTGATTATGGCCTGGGAACCACGGTAACGATTAAGATCGTGCAGAAAGTTATAGATCAAAAGCCGTTCGTTAAGTTTACCAATCCGGAGAAGTATAAGGTATATTTACTTGAAAGCGATCAGTATTACAGAGACGCCTTCATCAGGATATTCAATAATCTTAAGCTTCGTTCGACGGTCCTGAAGTGCGTGGAGGATGCAGAGTCAGTTGAAGATCTTGAAAGCTCATATGTATTCTATAATTACGGCTCGTATTACGAGAACCTGAAAGAATATAAGTCGAAGTTCAGAGCGGCAAGATTTATAGGAATAGTAAGGCTTCTTGATGTGGTGCCGGAG
>JAILJL010000187.1 GCA_024694785.1 Lachnospiraceae bacterium | reverse complement strand
CGGCATAAGTGTCCTGCTAAGCTGCTCCTGTGTAAGCTTATAGAGCATGTACGTCTGATCTTTCGCGGTGTATCGAGCTTTTCTGACCGAATATCTCCCGTTCGGAAGCTTAACTATCATGGAATAATGGCCCGTCGCGATATAATCCGCCTCCATGACGTCTGCATAATAAAGCATGCGCTCCCACTTGATGTAGCGATTGCACTCGATGCACGGGTTAGGCGTGTATCCGTCAAGATAGGCGTCGATAAAAGGCCTTATTACCTTCTCATCAAATAGCTCGCGGCAATTAAGCGGATAGTAACGTATATTCAATTTCTCGCAAATCCGGCGCGCGTCTTCCATCTCGCAACAGCGACCCTCTTCGCCCGTATCGGAAAGCCAGGTACGAAGGGTCACACCGATGACCTCATGCCCCTGCTCCTTAAGGAGAAGTGCTGCAACAGCACTGTCTACGCCGCCCGACATACCAACTATTACTTTACTCATTTTATATCCTGTTCTATATCATCAATGAAAATCAAACTTAATTCGTAGTCACAATATCAACTATCATTTCCCCGGCTAATTCTTCTCTATCCAGGAACGGATACATATCCTCCGGCGGCATAGAGACTAATCTTCCATCCTCAGCTTTTTTGGAGCTTATGGTAGGAATAACTGCTTGATCCCTTATTGTCATAACTTCGCAGATAACCGGCTCGTCCGTACTCATGACCTCTTTAAGCTTTTCCGGCAGCTCTTTTACATTAGATATCTTCACATATCTAAGATCATATGCCGGTACAAGCTTCGACAGATCCGGGAAAGAGACGCCACTCGTCTCATCAGTTCCTATATACCTTCCATTGAAAAATTTACGCTGTGTAGCTCTTATCGAAAGATATCCGTCATTATTCCATACGAAAAGTTTTACAGGAAGCTTATAATGCTTAAGTGTCTGTAACTCCTGTATATTCATCTGTAAGCTTCCGTCTCCCGTAATGGCGAGCACTTCTTTATTTCCACGTGCCACACAGACTCCGACTGCTGCCGGAAGCGAGAATCCCATCTCCGCCTGTGCACCACTTGTTATATATCTTTGACGCTTTGAAGTGGTCTTAATGCCCTGTGGCGGAACATATACCGCAGATCCCGCATCACCTATAAGGACAGAATCGTCCTTTAACGCTTTGGATAACTCTTCCACAAAAACATACATATTGATTCCTGTCGGATCATCATAGTATTCTTTCTGACATACCGGCCACTTGTCTTTCCAATGCTTGCACTTTGCCGCCCACTCTTTGTAATCTGTATTGTCGGGTAACTCAAGCTTACGCAACACATCTGATACATCTGCATTTATTACCTGCTCTATATGTACCGTATTCTTTGTATGCTCGTACTTATCTATATCGACAACAATAACCTTTGCATTTCTTGCAAAGAACTCATACTGCTGTCCTGTTGAGCTTACACTCAATCTGCTTCCGAGCACCAACACCAAATCTGCATTTTGAACTGCAAAATTACCGGCTCTTGTTCCTTTGTTGCCGATTCGTCCTATATATAAATCATCCTCTGTAGGTAATACATCCAAGCCCATTCGCGATGTTACAAACGGAATATTATATCTATGAACCAATTTATCAAAAAGCTCGATTGCTCCGGACAATCTTACACCCTGGCCGGCAATAATAATAGGTCTTCGCGCTTTTAGTATATCCTGCCTTAAGCTCTCAATCTCATTTACAGTAGCTTCTTCTTTTTCCTTATATAACTCAGCCGATGAGAACCCTCTTAGTTCATCCTCGTTAATCTCTGCAGACTGAATATCCATAGGAACATCTATCCATACAGGTCCCGGCCTGCCGCTTTTTGCAAGGTATATAGCCTTCTCCAAATGATACTTAATATCATTTGGATCATTAATCATTACCGCATACTTTGTTATCGAAGATACCAAAGTTACAATATCAGCTTCCTGAACGCCTATTTGACGCGTTTTTACTCCCACATTTTGAAGCGTCTCTTTACGCTTACATTGTCCGGAAATAAAAATGCACGGTGTATTGTCCTGCCATGCATTTAATAAACCTGTCATTGCGTTTGTACCGCCGCAACCGGTTGTAACATATCCGCATCCAAATCCCTTATATTTTGCATATGCGCAAACAGCCATTGCAACTGCCTGCTCATGATGACAACAGGTAACTTTAATGTCTTTATTACAGGCAAGTCCGTCTGTAAGGAACATAAGACCACCGCCTGAAACCATAAATACATCCGTCACTCCCTGATTTACAAGAAACTTTGCTATATAATCACATACTCGCATATTCTTTCTCCCGAATTTGATTTTGAAATCACTTCTTCTTGCACAACTCTGTCTCGATTTTTTCTGCCTCTTCCGGCTTGATTTTATACGAATGTATACTATCATCAGGGAATTCACCCGACTTTACTTCTCTTATGTAATCCGAAAAGGCCTTCTGAACTATCTCACCGATATTGCAATACCTTTTTACGAATTTTGGCGTAAAGTCATCATAATATCCCAACATATCCGCATATATCAAAAGCTGACCGTCAGCATAAGAACCTCCTCCTATACTCAATATCGGAATGGATGTGTTCTCTTTAATTGCCTTGCCTACTATTGCCGGAACTCCCTCTATTAGAATCGCAAAGCAGCCGGCTTCTTCCAATTCCTTTGCCTCTTCGACAAGTTTCCTCGCTGCCTCTGCGGTCTTGCCCTGCGCTTTTAATCCGCCAAGCTTAGCTGTAAACTGCGGTGTAAGTCCTATATGGCCCATAACCATTATTCCCACTCCCGCTATTGCACGCACTCTGTCGCAGATCTGTTTGCCCGCACCTTCTAACTTAATTGCATCGCATCCTGCTTCCTTAATGAATCTTCCTGCATTAATAATCGCCGTTTCATCCGATATCTGATAAGACATAAACGGCATATCGCCTATAATGAAAGTATCAGGCGCTCCGCGTCTTACTGCTGAAGCATGCGAAATCATCTCATCCATTGTAACCGGAATGGTTGAATCATATCCAAGTTCTACATTCCCAAGAGAATCTCCGACCAGAATCATATCTATTCCTGCTCGTTCTTCGTACTTTGCAGTCAAATAATCGTATGCTGTAAGAAACGAAATCTTCTCACCGCTTTTTATCATCTGTCGAAAATCAATAATACTCTTCTTCGCCATATATCATTCCACCTTCTTCTATATTTCGGTTATTAAAACAAATACTCCAAGCTGTCTTCAAATCTATATTCCGGCTTCCAGCCGGTATCTTTCCGTATCTTCTCTACACTTGGTTGTAAAGAGACATAAGGAGAAGGATCATCACCATAGATAATCGTTCCCTTGGAGTACTTTGATTTAACAATTTCCGCAAACTCTTTTAACTTCTTATATTCGCCATTTGCTATGTTATATATTTCGTCCGTTTTTCCGGATTCCATAAGTGCAATCACCGCTCTTGCGCCGTCGCGCACTTCAAGATAATCCCAGTTTTGATTACCGGAAGACATCTTGTATTCTTCACCGTTTTTCATCGCACTGATTAACTGCGTTAGCATAGTCGTCTGCGGTTCATATTGCCCATAGAGGCTAAAAACTCTGCTCCAAACCCATTCGATGCCGGCTCTTTCTGCCGCAGCTTTACTCTTCTCGCATAATTCAACCTTCGCCTTACCATACTCACAGAAAGGATTAGTCGGAAGGCTCTCTACCTGGCACTCTGTCGTCGCTCCGTACTCTGCCTGCGATCCTGTATATACGATA
>JAILJL010000167.1 GCA_024694785.1 Lachnospiraceae bacterium | reverse complement strand
AAGCGCTATCGGAACTTAATATAAAGAGTCCGCTTAGAGAAGCAGGACTTACTAAGGCGGAAGTAAGAGAGCTTTCAAGAGAGTTTAGTCTTCCGACCGCGGAGAAGCCATCATATGCGTGCCTTGCTTCACGATTCGTATATGGTGAAGAGATAACGACAGATAAGCTTCATATGGTAGAAGAAGCCGAAGAGATACTTATGGAACGCGGATTCAAGAATATGAGAGTTCGTATTCACGGAATGATGGCAAGAATAGAAGTACCGGAGAAAGATTTTAATGCACTTCTTGAGATCAAAGATGTGCTTATAGATAGATTCAAAGCATTGGGATTCACCTATATAACCGTGGATCTTCAGGGATTCAGGAGTGGATCCATGAATGAAGTAATTAAGAAATGATCAAATTTCAGTAATAAAAGCGAGGAGACGATACACATATGAGAATTCAATTTCTTGGTGCAGCAAGAGAAGTTACGGGAAGTTGTCATTATGTGACATTTAATGATAAGCATTTTCTCGTGGATTGCGGTATGGAGCAGGGTGCAGATCAGTACATGAGTCAGGAGTTGCCGGTTAATGCGGCAATTATCGATTATGTATTTGTAACCCATGCGCACATCGACCATTCGGGACTTTTACCGCTTCTATATAACCACGGATTCAGAGGCAAGATATATGCGACAAAGGCAACAACCGAGTTATGTAATATTATGCTTAAGGACTCGGCACATATACAGGAATTTGAAGCAGAGTGGCGTAACAGAAAGGGCAAGCGTATCGGTAAGGAAGAGGTAAGGCCGTTATATGATATTAATGATGCCCAGGGCGTAATGAATCATTTCATACCATGTCCTTATCATGTACAGATAGAGGTTTGCGATGGACTATGGATAAGATTCGTTGATGCGGGACATTTGCTCGGCTCATCATCCATAGAAGTGTGGGTAACGGAAGATGATGTAACGAAGAAGCTTGTGTTCTCTGGTGATATCGGTAACGGAAGTAAGCCTTTGATCAAAGATCCTGAATATATCGAAGATGCCGATTATGTAATCATGGAGTCAACTTATGGTAACAGGAATCATGAAGCATCACCTGACTTTGCGAGGGAACTTGCAAATATAATCAACAGAACTTTTACCAAGGGAGGAAACCTTGTAATTCCGGCGTTCTCGGTCGGACGTACTCAGGAACTTCTCTACTTTATGCGTAAGATCAAGGAAGAAGATCTGCTTCCTGCTTATCGCGATTTTGAGGTATATATCGATAGTCCGCTTGCATTGGAAGCTACCAATATCTTCCATGAGAACGAAATGGACTGCTTTGGTGAGGAAGCACTGGAACTTGTTCGTAAGGGTATTAATCCGATTAAGTTTGAAGGACTTAAAACCGCAGTATCATCTGAGGAGTCTAAGATGATTAACTTTAATGCTAAGCCGAAGGTAATAATTTCGGCTTCCGGTATGTGTGATGCGGGACGTATAAGACATCATTTAAAGCATAACCTGTGGCGTAAGGAATCGACGATACTTTTCGTAGGATTCCAGGTTCCGGGAACTCTCGGGCATGCGCTTTTAATGGATAATGTCAAGGAAGTCAAGCTATTCGGTGAGGCGGTGCTTGTAGAAGCAGACATCGAGAACCTCCACGGATTCTCGGGACATGCGGACCTTAATCACTTGACCGAGTGGATCAATCATTTTAAGAAGAAGCCTGTAAAGGTATTTATTGTGCATGGCGAAGAAAGCGTAGCAGTAGGATTCGGCGGATACTTACGTGACGAATTCGGTTATTCGACTTATGTGCCGTATAGCGGAGATGCATTCGATCTTGTTACCGGCATGCAGGTAGCAGAGGGTTCACATGAACCTGTAGCCAAGAAAAAGGGCAAGAAAGGTCCTAATACCGAGTTTGATCGCCTTGTAATTATCGGTGAGAGACTGGCAGCAGTAATTCAGAAGTGCCGGGGAATGGCAAATAAGGACCTGGCAAAGTTCGGAAGTCAGATAAGTTCATTGTGCGATAAGTGGGACAGGTAGGAATATATTTGAGATGACGATACAGGAATTGGAGAAAGCAGCGCTTGAGATACGTATCAATCTTCTTAAGCTTTGTAACAAAGAAGCTATTCATATAGGCGGGGATTTGTCTGGCGCTGATGTAATGACGGTTCTGTGGCAGTATCAGATGAATTACGATCCCAAGAATATTAATGATGAGAACAGGGACAGATTCGTTCTTTCAAAAGGCCACGCTTCGGCAGTTACAAGCTTTAACCAGGCTGCGATCGGTTGCTTTACGGCAGAGAATGTTATTGCTGAGTATGCAACCGATGGCGGGCGCTTTTCTATGCATTCCTGCAATTTAATCAATCCATATGTAGAGATATCAACCGGCAGTCTTGGTCACGGTATGCCT
>JAILJL010000129.1 GCA_024694785.1 Lachnospiraceae bacterium | reverse complement strand
GAAATAGCCATGGTATAATACTCCACGGCCTCTCTGAACTTCTCATCTATCCCAAAAGAAAGGCAACAATCTGCTATTAAAAAAAGCGCCATTAAATAATCTTCGACATTCTTTGGCTGATGTTCCTCATAAAACTTGACTATTACCTTAAGAACATCCGCTGTTATAAGAGTATCTCTGCACTCTTCCTTAAGTGCAAGACGTATCTCTTCCACAAGAATATGTGCCAGACGATGGGTCATAGGTATTCTTCCGTCAAGTATCGGATAGATGTACTTCTCTAATCTCTCTTCACTTATATCGTACTCATCATGTACTGCTTTAGAGATTTCGTGGTAACGCTTAGACCAGGCCGCAAATGTCTTGACGGATTCACTGTCGGAATCATGAAGCTTCTCCATAACGGACATTCTTCTTAAGGATTCAGCGTAAAACTCATGAATACCGGATTTTCTTGTTGTAAAGAAATATCGCAAACTGCCCATCTAAGCGCACCACCCTCTCTATATCGTTGACTTCTTAAATAAGAAGTCCCTAAATCAGATTATGCATATAAAGGATACTTCTTGGTAAGAGTTGCTACAAGCTCCTTAGCCTTATCAACGCCACCATTGTCGCGCTCTTTAATTGCAAGTGCCATAGCTTCTGCTACTACTACCATATCCTCTTCCTTGAATCCGCGACTTGTTACTGCTGCAGTACCAAGACGAACACCACTTGTAACAAATGGTGATGCAGGATCGTTAGGAATTGTATTCTTGTTACATGTAATATTAGCGGAGTCGAGTAACTTCTCGCATTCCTTACCTGTAATATTCATGTTTGTAAGATCTACAAGCATTAAGTGGTTATCCGTACCTCCGGATACAAGCTTGAAGCCTCTCTTCTGAAGCTCTGTCGCAAGAGTCTGGCAGTTCTTAAGAATCTGCTGCTGATACTCTTTGAATGAAGGCTGTAATGCTTCCTTGAAAGCTACTGCCTTACCGGCTATTACGTGCATTAAAGGACCACCCTGAATTCCAGGGAATACTGCCTTATTGAAGTTAAACTTCTCGTTTGCTTCTGCTGTAGCCATAATCATACCGCCACGAGGTCCTCTTAATGTCTTATGTGTTGTTGTTGTAGCAACATCTACATAAGGGAATGGACTTGGATGAAGGCCTGTAGCTACAAGACCTGCGATGTGTGCGATATCAGCCATAAGTACTGCACCAACTTCATCAGCGATTTCTCTGAACTTCTTGAAATCGATTATACGTGCATATGCAGATGCACCGCATACAATTAACTTAGGCTTGCACTCTAATGCGATCTTTCTAACATTATCGTAATCGATAACGCCATCTTCGTTAACGCCGTAAGGTACTACATTAAAGTACTTACCGGACATATTAACAGGCGATCCGTGTGATAAATGACCACCCTGATCAAGTGCCATACCCATAAATGTGTCGCCCGGATTCATAATGGCAAAGAAAACTGCCATATTAGCCTGTGCGCCGGAGTGAGGCTGAACGTTAACATAATCGCAATGGAACAACTCTTTTGCTCTATCACGTGCAATGTTCTCTACAACATCTACGCACTCGCATCCTCCATAATATCTCTTGCCCGGGTAACCCTCTGCATACTTATTGGTAAGCTGGCTTCCCATAGCTGCAAGAACTGCTTTGCTTACCACATTCTCTGATGCAATAAGCTCAATGTGAGAATTCTGTCTGTCATTCTCAGCCTGAATCGCATCAGCGATTTCCGGATCAACTTTCTTGATTTCATCAAAACTATACATTTTGATATTACCTCCTCATGAAAATCAAAATTGACTTGCATAAATCAACAAATCATTCCACATTTAATTATATCAGTGCAGGTATGCAAAGACAAGCATTAAAGTGCGCAAACCAAAAAAAGCGGGACCTATAAGGTCCCGCAAAATATTATAATGTATTAGTCCTGTACATATGGCATTAATGCAATATGACTAGCTCTCTTGATAACTGCGGTAAGGGCTCTCGGATGCTTAGCACAGTTGCCTGTAATTCTTCTAGGAAGAATCTTGCCTCTCTCAGAGATATACTTCTTAAGCTTAGCTGTACCCTTGTAATCAATAGTGTTATCACTACCGCAGAATACACATACTTTTTTTCTTCTATGCATACCGTTAGGACGTCTCTTCATAGCGCCATCCGGTCTGTCTGTCTTATTAAAAGCCATTCTTATTACCTCCTATTGTAATGAGCTATCATCTTATGCGAATGGTAACTCTTCTCCAACGGCGTCAGGAATATTCATGAATCCCTCGCCTACCGCAGAACTCGGTGCCGACTGTGGCTCGAAATTACCTGCCGACTCTGACTGGCTTGCTTTGCTCTCGGCAAATTCCTGCTGCTCAACTACAACATCGGTGGTATAGATTCTCTGTCCGTCCTTCTCATAAGAACCTGTCTGAATGCGTCCCTCGACAACAATCTTGGTTCCCTTCTTAAAGTACTTCTCAGCAAACTCTCCACTCTTTCCGAATGCAACACACTGTATAAAATCCGCTGCATCGCCGCCGTCTTTCTTAAAACGTCTGTCTACAGCAAGTGTATATCTTGCAACTGCCGATGAATCCGCTCCTGTGTATCTAACCTCAGGATCTCTTGTCAGTCTACCCATCAAAATAACTTTGTTCATGCGATTACCTTCCTTATTAAACGATTCTATTCTTCGTCCTGTCTAACGCATAAGTATCTGATGACATTCTCTTCAATACGAAGACGCTCTTCTAACTCAGCCGGAGTTGTTGCTTCTGCATCAAACTGGATGAAGTAGTAAAATCCTTCGCTCATCTTCTGAATGTAATGAGCAAGCTTCTTCTTGCCCCAATCATCTACATTAGTGATTGTTCCACCGAAGTGCGCGATCATTTCCTTAATCTTCTCGAGCTTGGCGCTTCTTGCGTCATCCTCTAACTTTGCATTAAGAACGAGTGCTAATTCATATTTCTTCATGCTTTGTAGTACCTCCTTTTGGTCTCTGGCCCCCGAACAAGTCGGGAACAAGGAAAATATATAATATCACGGAGTTATAGTTTAGCATATAACTCTGTCCATTTCAAGCATTAATTTCCACTATTTATTATTTTTTTGATACCTTTTTCAACTTTGGTCCTCGGATTCATAATCTCATGTCCGCAACCTGTACACTTAATCTTGATATCGGCACCTATTCTTAAGACTTCCCACACGGTAGCTCCGCAGGGATGCGCTTTTTTCATCTCCAGCTTATCGCCCACTTTAATGTCCATATCTTTTCCTTAATCCTATAATGCGTTAACTGCTTCTTTCATAACCTTGGCAATATCATCATTTATAACAAGATCTGCCATACCCTCCGCTCCGGTTATGGTCTTATTGATAAGTACAAGATTCTTGCCTCTGAAATATCTTATAAGTCCTGCTGCCGGATAGACAACCAGCGATGTTCCGCCGACAATCAGCATATCCGCAGCTGCAATTGCGTCTATTGCTTTCATCACGGTCGCTTCATTAAGACCTTCCTCGTAAAGTACAACATCAGGCCTTACCTTGCCTCCGCACGCATCACAGATCGGTTCTCCGTCTGCTGCCAGAATATAATTAACATCAAACTTCTTACCGCACTTCCTGCAATAATTCCTCTCTGTCGAGCCATGAAGTTCATATACAACCTTCGAACCCGCCTTTTGATGAAGCCCGTCGATATTCTGGGTAACGATTGCCTTAAGCTTACCCATCTGTTCAAGCTTCGCCAGCGCTATATGGCAATCATTCGGCTTGGCATCCGGATATACGAGATTCTTCTTATAAAACTCATAGAACTCCTCGGGATACTGAATAAGAAATGTATGTGAGACTGCTTCTTCCGGCGAACATCTTCTTAATAATTTCTTTGAATATAGTCCGTCTGAAGATCTAAAGTCCGGGATGTTGCTTGCGGTACTTACTCCTGCACCGCCAAAGAATACGATATTATCGGATTCTCTAAGCATCTGTGTTAACTGTTCATACATTTGCACCACTCCCTTAATTCAAAAGTTTACAAAGTTTCATCAACTTGATTTGATTTTTGCACATTATTCTGCTATAATCATTTAGTTTTCGTTAATTGTTATATACATTATAGCATTTTGTATGTATTAATAATAGGAAGAAATAGTTATGAAAGAGAAATTTCTGTCAGTTTTAAGTAGCATTATGATTGTAATTGCCGAAATTATCGGCGCTTGTAAAAAATGTCGTGCTTTGATAAAAGCGCAATATGAAAAGAACCCTATCAGATTTACATTTATCCATATGTTCATCATATGGCCTATTGCACTTTTCTTTATTATCCAATGTATGGAACTCAAATCTTTTACAAAAGGCATTAGATTCATGTTCCATTCACCGCTTATTTTCATCGCAAATGTACTTATCATCGCTTTTACACTTTCTTTTGCCCTTCTTATCAAGAGGCGTCTGTTCCTTATCTGTGTATTAAGCGCTGTCTGGATGACTTTCGGTATATCGAATCTGGTGCTTTTATTAAATCGTGTAACACCGTTTACAGCCAATGACTTATTCCTGATTGAATCCTTATTCGAGGTTATTCAGAAATACTTTAACAACTTCCAGATTGTCCTTATCGGAATCCTTGTCGCTGCAGCTTTTGCCGGCCTTATATTTCTTTTCTTCAAGGCTCCGAAGGTTACTCACAAGATACACTATTTAAACGCTCTTGCAGCTATTGCGATTTTCTTTCTCCTGGCTGTAGGTTCGGTTAAGGGTCTTGTTGCTGCAGGTCATATGGAAGCCCAGTTTGCCGAATTATCCGCCGCATATAGAAATAACGGCTTTGTATATTGTTTCACCAATAGTTTGATCGATACGGGAGTTAATAAGCCTAAGGATTATTCTTCGGAAAGCATCAAATCCATCTTCTCCGGCCAGAATGTTACTCTTGCGGAGTCTACTGCCGAGAAGACTCCGAATATCATATTTGTTCAATTGGAGACATTCTTCAATGTACAGGAATTAAATGATGTAGAATTCACGGCCCCGGTAATTCCTAACTTTACGCGACTTCAAAGAGAAAACGGCGGTCTTTTGTCCGTTCCGGTTATCGGTGCCGGTACGGTTAACACTGAATTCGAGGTTCTTACCGGCATGTGTATGGATGACTTTGGCGCCGGCGAATATCCTTTTAAGTCGGTCCTTAAAGAAAACACCGCGGAAAGTCTCGCCAATAATCTTAAGCCTTACGGCTATACCTGCCACGCAATTCACAACAATACCGGTAAATTCTACAGCAGGCATATAGTATATGCCAACCTTGGCTTTAATGATTTCACTTCTATCGAATACATGCAGGATTATGAGAAGACTATCCTTGGATGGGCCAAGGATGCCATTCTCCCGGAATATATCTTCAAATGTCTTAATTCAACGGAGGGTCAGGACCTTGTATATACGATTTCGGTACAGGGCCACGGCGGTTATACTCCGAATGCAAGATACGACAGGCACATTGCCATTAAGAAGACTTCTCCGGAACGCGCTTCGACAAGAGTCCAGCTTGAGTATTATGCAAATATGCTCTACGAGATGGATGAATTTGTAGGTGCTCTTGTTGAAGCCATTGACAACTTCGACGAAGACACCATACTCGTTATGTATGGTGACCATCTGCCTTCTCTTGAGATTCAGCAGTCAGAACTTGATAATCGCTCTCTTTACCAGACCGATTACATAATCTACTCCAACTGTGGATATGAATTCGGGCATAGAGACCTTGCCGCTGACAAACTCAGCTCTTACCTGCTTGAGAAGCTCGGTATGCATAATGGTGTTATCAATACATTCCGCCAGACTCACAAGAATGACCCTAATTTCAAAGAACATCTGGCCGCAATCGAATACGACATGCTCTACGGCGACCACTTATTGTTCAATGGTGTCAA
Organism: Lachnospiraceae bacterium; assembly: GCA_024694785.1. Classification (GTDB taxonomy): domain Bacteria; phylum Bacillota; class Clostridia; order Lachnospirales; family Lachnospiraceae; genus XBB1006. The sequence continues at coordinate 288 of JAILJL010000129.1, read as the reverse complement.
CCCATACAAAAAGACGGAAATGGTTATGGGCCTTGATAAAATCTCGATATTTAACATATTGCCGAATTCCTCAAAAGAGAATTCCTACTTCGTAATCGGTGAAAACTTCACCAACTACAGCAAGGTATATGTTAATGATGACCAGCAATCGACCAAATTTATCGATCACAATACTCTGTTGGTTACTTTGGATGACCCTTTGGAACTTGATGATCTTATAACCATATGGCAATCGCACTTCACATGCACAGAGCCATATAGATACAATGTAATTCAATTTAATCGCAT
>JAILJL010000104.1 GCA_024694785.1 Lachnospiraceae bacterium | reverse complement strand
GGATTTTGCTAAATAAGTTGTCATAACGAAATGAATTGTGATATACTTGTAATTAGCGCCGCAGGCTTATAATTGGTCTTGGTATAGGGCTGGAGATAAGCCTAAAAGGCAATGGGGAATACGTATACAGAAAGGAAAGGTTTACGATGAACAACATTTTTAAGCCGGCAAATATCATGCTTCCTAAGGAAGCTCCTATGGAGAAGTGGGCAGTTATCGCATGTGACCAGTTCACATCTGATAATGAATATTGGAAGAGAGTAAGAAAGAACGCTGAAGGAAGCCCTTCAACAATCAATCTTGTGTTACCGGAAGCATTACTCGGAACACCTGAAGAAGAGGCACAGACAGCGCTTATTAATAAGACAATGGCAGATTACATGGATAAGGGTGTATTTACAACATACGAGAATTCTTACATCTATGTAGAGAGAACCATGGAAAACGGAACAATAAGAAAAGGTCTCGTTGGTATGGTAGACCTTGAAGCTTATGACTTCAACGTTGGCTCAACAGCAGATATCAGAGCAACAGAGAAGACAGTATTAGAGAGAATCCCTCCGAGAGTTAAGGTTCGTAAGGATGCACCAATCGAGTTACCGCATATCATCATGCTTTGCGATGACCATGAGAAGTGCTTGATCGAGCCAATCACAGCTAAGAAGAATTCTTTAAAGAAAGTATATGATTGCGATCTTATGGAAGGAGGCAACCACATTACAGGTTACCTTGTAGAGGGTAAGGACGTTGAGGAATTCGATAAGGTATTTGAGCAGTATTCTGCAACAGTCGGCAAGAAGTATGAAGGATTAAAGGGCACACCTATGATCCTTGCTACAGGTGATGGTAACCACTCACTTGCAACAGCCAAGACATGTTACGAAGAGCTTAAGAAGGCTAACCCTGGTGAGGACCTTTCAAATCATCCTGCAAGATATGCTCTCGTTGAGTTAGAGAACATTCATGATGAAGCACAGGTATTCGAGCCAATCCACAGAGTAATCTTCGGAGTTGACGGACATAAGGTACTTGATGATTGCAAGAAGGCAATCTGTGTAGGCAATGCTAACGACGGATTCGCAGTTAAGGCATATGTTGGCAACGAGTGCACGGAAATTTACCTTGATAAGAAGAAGGGCGAATTGGCAGTAGGCGTACTTCAGGCATGGCTTGATGATTACCTTAAGAAGAATGGCGGCGAGATCGATTACATCCATGATGATGATGCATTAATTGAGCTTGCAGCTAAGCCTGATTCAATCGGATTCTTACTTCCTGCAATGGAGAAGAGCCAGTTATTCCGTGGCGTTATCGCTGACGGAGCACTTCCTCGTAAGACATTCTCAATGGGTCATTCAAGAGAGAAGAGATATTACGTAGAGGCTAGAAAGATTAAATAATTAATCTTATATAATTTAACTACTTACGGGCGGTCGGGAAACTTGGCCGCCTTGTTTTTGGGAAAATAAGGTATACGAAAAGTTAGAGTATAAAAGTAAAAAGGAAGAATGAACAAATGAAAGAATTAAGACCGAAACTGTTTGATTGTCTTAAGGGATATACCGGCAATCAGCTTGTGAAAGACATTATTTCAGGTATCATTGTTGCAATTATTGCGTTGCCGCTATCCATAGCACTTGCTATCGCATCGGGAGTAGGTCCTGAGCAGGGACTTTACACAGCAATAATTGCAGGATTCTTTATTTCCTTCTTCGGAGGAAGCCGCGTACAGATTGGAGGACCAACCGCTGCGTTCGTAGTTATAATCTACGGAATAGTTATGAAGAATGGTCTTGACGGACTTATCGTTGCAACCATTATGGCGGGCGTATTCCTTGTAATTATGGGAATCTGCCACTTCGGTTCACTTATTAAGTACATTCCGTACACGATTACAACAGGCTTTACCTGCGGTATCGCGGTAACACTTTTTGTAGGACAGCTTAAGGATTTCTTCGGATTCAGGATGGATTCGGTTCCGTCCGAATTCTTCCCTAAGATAGTAGCTTATGTTAAAAGCGCCGGAACCATTAATGTTACGGCAACTTTAATCGGTTTACTTGCAGTTTTAATAATGATTCTTTGGTCAAAAATTGCTGCAAAGTGGCCTAATCCTGTAATGTCTGTACTTCCGGGTTCACTGGTTGCTATTGTCGCAACCACATTAATTGTATACTTCGGCGGTCTTGAGGTTAATACAATAGGTTCAGTATATGGTAAGCTTTCATCATCATTCCCTAAGTTCCATATACCGAATGTTACATTTGCAATGCTTCAGGACCTTATACAGCCTGCGTTTACGATAGCGATCCTTGCGGGTATCGAATCACTTCTTTCCGCAGTTGTATCCGACGGAATGATAGGTGATACGCATAAGTCCAATGCGGAACTTGTCGGACAGGGACTTGGTAACATCTTCTCCGGATTATTCGGAGGAATCCCGGCAACGGGTGCAATCGCAAGAACCGCAGCAAATGTAAGAAACGGCGGAAGAACACCGATTGCGGGAATTACACATTGTATTACATTAACGCTTATTCTGTTACTTCTAATGCCGCTTGCAGCACTTATTCCTATGACTACGTTGGCAGCAGTGCTTCTTGTTGTTGCAGCCAATATGGCGGATTGGAAGAGTTTCATAAGATTATGTAAGACAGCGCCGAAGAGCGATATACTTGTTCTTGTCGTAACCTTCCTTCTTACGGTATTCTTCGATCTTGTAGTTGCAATAGAAGTAGGAGTAATCCTAGCATCGCTTCTTTTCATGAAGCGTATGGCAGATACGGCATCGATTTCGGGATGGAAGTATGTGGAAGAGCCTGAGACTACACCTGAAGAAGCAGAGAAGCTTCGCGGAATGTCTAAGGCGATAAGAGTATTCGAGATAAGCGGTCCGATGTTCTTTGCTGCGGCAGACAGGATATTAAAGATCAATAAAAAGGACTTTACCAAAGTTATTGTTGTAAGAATGCGTGCCGTACCGGCAATCGATGCATCGGCAATCAAGAATTTCCATGCACTTTATGAGGATGCAAAAAGAGAAGGCATTGAGCTTGTATTTTCCCATGTTAACGAGCAACCGTACAGCGCTTTATTAAAGGACGGTTTCGTAGAGCTTATCGGGGAAGAACGTTTTAGAAAAGATATCAATGAAGCAATTGATTATGCGGAGACATTAATTAAGTAGAAACTATTAAAAAGGAAGCAATCTTATGATATAATATAATGAGCTGACCTGTGGGGAGGTGCTTGTTATGAAATCGAAGATTGCTTCCGTTTTCTTTGTTTTTGTGCTTGTAATGCAATTGATGGGGTTATGGCCGGCAGAACCGGAAGATCCGGATTTGCTTAATGTAGACTGGATTGAATATAATAGTGACAAAACGGATATAGACAGGCTTATAGCCTGGAAGCGTAACAAGGGGGCATATCCGCCTGATCCGGATTATGATATAGATCCTTCCGGGTATTCAAAGAAGGCGTTAAGCTGGTCATTCAGAAGAATGAAAGATCATAAGCAGTCGCAGTCATATGCACCATTTGATATTAATGAGTTTGATGCATATTATCTTAATCCTTATATATCTGAGGATAAGGTCATATATCTGACGTTTGACTGCGGATATGAATATAAGAATAATACAGAGAAGATACTGGATATCTTGCGGGAAAAGCACGTTAATGCAGCGTTCTTTGTAACCAAGCAGTTTGTCAAATCGGATTATCCATTATGTGTAAGAATGAAGAACGAGGGACATATAATAGGCAATCATACAATGAACCATCCGAATCTTGCAAAGTGCGATGATAAGAAGCTTGATAGTGAGATTAATGGTCTTGATGATTACTTATATGAGAAAGCGGGCATACATCTGGATGGTTTCTTAAGACCGCCGGAAGGAGCTTTTAGCGAATATACATTGGCTAAGACAAGACAATATGGCTATAAGACGATATTTTGGTCTATAGCTTACGTGGATTGGGATACGGATGACCAGCCGGGTGCAGATTATGTGATTGATCATATCAAGACATATCATCATAATGGTGCGATAATTCTAATGCATGCCCTGTCGGAGTCTAATGTCGAAGCATTGCCTGATGTTATTGATTATCTCTTGTCACAGGGGTATAGGTTAGGTACATTGAACGAACTTGGTGACAGATAGGAGTGGAGGATACTTAATGTTCAAAGCAATTAAGTACGTAGTAACGGAGAATGTATCTAATCTCTATCGTATCTTTACGATATCACGTTACTCGATTGCAGCAGATATACATGATTCACATCTGGGTTTGTTCTGGAATTTCGCGAATCCGGTTATTCAGGTGCTTACTTACTGGTTTCTCTTCGGACTTGTTCTCAAGAGAAAATCGGTGGGAGAGGTGCCTTATTTGCCGTGGATGCTTGCCGGCATGGCGGTATGGTTTTTCTTAAGCCCGTGTATAACCAACGGATGTAATGCCATATTCCAGAAGGCCGGAGTTATCTCAAAGATGAAATTCCCTGTATCCATACTTCCGGCAACTGTTGTAATGCAGGAATTTTTTAATCACCTTTGTTTTATGATAATCGCAATTGCGGGATTTATTGTATACGGTTATTATCCGAGCATCTACTGGTTAGAGCTTTTATATTATATGGTTGCAGCGATTATATTTGCGATTTCTCTTGCGCTTGTGACATCGGTTCTTAATATGATTGCAAGAGATACCCGTAAGTTCATACTTGCGATAATGAGGCTTTTGCTTTACCTGACACCGATTTTGTGGGATATCAAGACATTGCCGAAAGCGTTGCAATTTGTTATGAAGTGTAATCCGATTTATTACATTGTCACCGGATATAGAGATTGTTTCTTCTACCATAGAGGAATACTTTTCTATCAGAAGCAGCTTTTGCTGTTCTGGGGCGTGACAATTGTGCTATTTGCGGTGGGAAGTACTATTATGTACAGATTCAAGACGAGATTTATCGATTTACTGTAAAGATTAAGGAGTATCGATGTTAGAAGAGATTCTTTACGATAATAACGAATATGCAATAGTATTCGATCACGTATCGAAGATATACAGGCTTAAGGGAAGTAAGACCGAGCCGCCAAGGGATTTCTATGCGCTTAAGGATATAAGCTTTAAGATTAAGAAGGGGGAAGTAGTAGGTTTACTTGGGATTAACGGTTCCGGCAAATCGACATTATCCATGATCCTGGCAGGCATTCTTTCACCTACATCAGGTGATGTGATTGTTAATGGACACCAGGAGATGGTTGCTATTCAGGCAGGTCTTAACGGCCAGCTTACGGGATATGAGAATATAGATTATAAGGGAGCTCTTCTTGGTCTTAGTAAGAATAAGATCAAAGAAATCAAGACAATGGTCGAGGATTTTTCCGAGATAGGAGATTTCCTGGATCAGCCTGTTAAGAAGTACTCAAGCGGCATGAAGTCGAGACTTGGATTCTCAATATCACTTGCACTTGATCCTGACATATATATTATCGATGAGGCATTGTCGGTCGGTGACAAAGCATTTGCCGATAAGTGTCTTGATAAGATGAATGAATTGCGTAATAACAGTGGTAAGACAATAGTATTCATCTCGCATTCACTTCAGCAGTCGAGAGCTTTCTGCGATACAGCCATTTGGCTTGATGGCGGTAAGGTAAGGCGACTTGGTCCGATGGAGCAGATTTGTCATAATTATTCGTATTACATACATTATTATGCAGATCTTACTCCGGAGCAGAAGAAGAAAGAGAACAAGATGAAGTTCGATAACAGAATTGAGAATGTTAAGCCCACGGGGCTTAAGAAGTTACTCAAAAGATAGCGGGGGCAGATTATGAAGAAGGTAATTACTTACGGAACCTTTGATTTATTTCATATAGGACATCTTAATTTATTGCGTCGTGCCAAGGAACTTGGCGATTATCTAATCGTGGCGGTAAGTACAGACAGGTTCAACCTTGAGGAAAAGGGTAAGATATGTGCTATCTCCGATGTTGACCGAATGGAGATAGTACGCGCAATTAAGTATGTGGATGAGGTGATTCCGGAAGACAGTTGGGATCAGAAAGTTAAAGACTGCAAGAAGTATGGAATTGATGTCTTTGTAATGGGTGACGACTGGAAAGGAAAGTTTGATTTTCTCAAGGATGAAGGTGTCGAGGTTGTGTATTTGCCGAGAACGGAAGGGATATCATCGACCAAGATCAAGCATGATTTGAAAGAGCCTGCCAAGTAGGCAGATTCGATACGGGGGGCAAGGTATAAGATGAAAGTCGGAGTGGTGACGTTTCATAGAGCGTACAATTATGGCGCGTGCTTACAGGCATGGGCTTTGCAAAAAGCGCTTAAAAATATAGGGGTAATTCCATACCTTATTAATTATCATCTTCCTTCGATGGACAGACTATATGATCCTATCAGAAAGAAAAATCCGATATTAAAGGGCCTTAAGACGATTAAGGTCTATTTTACCAAGCCTTATCACTTACGAAGACGTAGAGTATATAGGGCTTTTTTTGCGAAAAATTATAACCTTTATGGTGATTATATAAGTGCGGATAAGATGAATAATCTGCCGTTTGATGCCTGTATTACAGGTTCCGACCAGGTATTTAACACATCCCATACAGACGGTGTCAACTCGGCATTTTTCTTAAGCTTCGTGAAAGCGCCGACAAAGAAGATTGCATATGCCGCTTCTCTTGGCAATAATGATTTTGTTGATAATGAGAAGGAGCAGATATCAAGAGAGCTTAATACTTTTGATGCGATTTCCGTAAGGGAACCGGGCGCAAAGAAGGCTGTTATGAAATTGACGGACAAGGAAGTATATGTTACTCCCGATCCCACGCTTTTACTTACAAGGAATGACTATGAGGAATTAAAGAAGCCTTGTAAGCTTAAAGGTACAAAGGATGGACATTATATCCTGGTATATATGATGGAGCGTAATGAGGAACTTATTAAGCTTGCCAACAGAATTTCCGCTGAGACCGGACTTCCGATAGCGCAACGCTCCTATGAGAAGATATTTGACAATGAGACGGAGCTATTATATGAGCATGGCCCGGATGAATTCCTGTCAATAGTCGAGAATGCAGATTACGTGCTCACGAATTCGTTTCACGGAACCGTGTTTTCTCTTATATATGAGAAGCCGTTTCTTTCAATGCTTCACTCGGAGACAGGACTTAGAGTGACGGATTTACTTAAAGAAGTGGGACTTGATAATCATATATTGCATAATATCTCGGAATATCGGGGCGTAGAGCAGTTTACGATTGAAAATACAGAAGATTTAAGGGATAAAAAGAGCAGGTTAAGATCAAAGGGAATCGGTTTCCTTAACAAAGCTCTATATGGGGTAGACAATAATGAAGCTTAGAATACTGCAATTTGCAAAGAGAATACTGGAAGCTATGCTTTCCGTGTTTTATTATATATTGAGTATATGTTCGCCGGTTAAGGAAAAAAGGGTGCTGTTCGTTGCGTTCCACGGACGCGGAATTGTCGACAGCCCTAAGGCATTGTACGAATATATGCGGGATAATCCGGAGTACAAGGACTATGAACTTATATTTACGCTTAATACGGAGGTTCCGGGTGTGGCGTCTGTAAAGTACAGATCCTTTGCATTCCTTAAAGCGGCAGCAACGTCAAAGTACTGGTTCTTTAATTGTAAGATGCCTGCTTTTCTTTATAAGAAACCGAGCCAGGTATATCTCCAGACATGGCACGGAACACCCCTTAAGAGATTGGGGCATGATATTGTGGTTGACAGGGAACAGAAGATATCCCGTTCCGGATTGTCGCAGGATAAGCGAAATAAAGCCTATGACGATGATGCAAAGAAGTACGATTACATGGTATCGCCTAACGCTTTCAGTACGGGATGCTTTGAATCGGCATTCGGAGTACCGCGTGATAAGCTCATCGAGACAGGCTATCCGAGAAATGACTTTCTTACAAATGTTACGCCGGCGGAAGTTGCAAGTATTAAGAAAAAATACGGTATAGCCGAAGGTAAGAAAGTTATATTCTATGCACCGACTTTCCGCGATAATGCATATAATACTGCAGGTTATACCTTTAAGCTTGCGGTTGATTTTAAGAAGTGGAAAGAAGTGTTAGGCGACGAATATATTGTATTGTTCAAACCGCACTATCTTATAGTCACTGATTTTAAGGAAGATGAGAATACTGCGGGATTCGTTAAATTCATAGACGCAAATGCGGATATCAACGAATTATATGTGATAGCAGATATGCTTATAACCGATTATTCATCCGTATTCTTTGATTATGCGATTCTTAACCGTCCGATGTATTTCTATATGTATGATATTGACGAATACGAGGGAATGCTTAGAGGATTCTATCTCGATGTATACAAAGACTTGCCGGGAAGAATATATAAGGATGAAGAAACGATGCTTAACGCAATTAAGCAGGGCGAATTCGATACCGAAGCGATGGCGCTTTTCAGGGAGCGTTTTACGTATCTTGAAGACGGTATGGCGACAAAGCGGGTGCTTGATATAGTCTTCGGTAATAATCAGTAAAGCTTGTCAGGGGAATTAAAAGTGGGATTAAAGATTATACTTCTTAACATAATACTTGTAATACTTGAACCTTTTGCACTAAGGCAGAAAGTGAAGGACGAGGTATTGTTTGTGTCGCTTGAAAGTGATGAACTTACCGGTAACTTTAAATTATTGTCAGAAAGTCTTACTGCAAGAGGGATTAAGTGTAATTTTCATCTTGTGAAGTTTAAGAAGACCCTCAAAGGTAATTTTCTGTATCTTATCTCATGTATTAAGCAGTTATTTCTTATTAACAGATCAAAGCTTGTAATTATAGACTTCAATAATTATATCTGCTGCAATTATAAAAGGCCTGAGATTAAAGTATTCGAATTGTGGCATGCAAGCGGATGTATTAAGAAGTTTGGAAATGAGACGGACAGGGATTATAAGGTTAAAGGATATGATTACGTATTGGCAGCAGCCGAAAGCTTTAAGCCTTTTTATTCAAAAGCCTTTAATGTACCGGAAGATGCGGTTAAAGTGCTTGGAATTCCGATAACAGATGATTATTTCCGTGAGGGGTTTGAAAGCATTGCAAGGGAATATTTTAATATAAAATACGGTATAGGCAATCGTAAGGTAATACTTTATGCACCGACTTTCCGCGGACGATTGATGAAAGGATTTAAGGGTGAATATCTTAATGTTAAGAGATTCGTAGAGAGCATGCCTGATGATTATGTACTCCTTTATAAGATGCATCCACTTATGAGTGATTATATATTGGAGGATTGCAGCAGGGCAATCAATGTAAGTAACGAGAATCTTACCGACCTTTTTTATATAACGGATTATCTTATATCTGATTATTCCGCCCTTATATTTGATTTCTCGGTATTCAATAGACCGATGATCTTTTATACGCCGGATATTGAAGAGTACAGAAGCGAGACCGGCCTTTTTATAGATTATGAAAATGAGATGCCGGGTCCTATCATTAAGGATGAAGCTGATCTAAGAAGGGCTATACTTGATTATCCGGAGGAGGATTTGAAGAAAGTAGAGTTTTTTGCAAAGAAGTATGCCACTATGACCGATGGCCATTCGCTTGAAAGAGTAACAGATTTTATAGTTGATGTCGTGAAAGGATAGATGAATGAAATTATCAATTATCGTACCGGCCTATAATATTGAAAATTACATAGGAAGATGTCTTGTGTCTCTTGTTAACCAGACAGAAAAAGACATGGAGATAATTGTCGTAGACGACGGAAGTACGGACAGAACCGCGGAGATAATAGACGAAATCGACGATTTCTATCCGGGTAGGCTTAAGATCATCCATAAGCAAAACGGTGGGGCAGCGCGCGCGAGAAATCTTGCGATAAGTATGGCAAAGGGTGATTACATAGGATTTGTCGACGGTGATGACTATGTGGATCTGACAATGTATGAGAAGATGTTAAATAAGGCAAAAGAAGAGGGCTCAGACATTGTGACCTGCGGATATTACAGGATTAAAGACGGACATTTCTATGAGAAAAGAACGGAGAAGAAATCCTGCTTTCCTAATAAAGTACTTCAGGATTCTTCGCTTTTCCTTAACAATGTTCCGTATCTGTGGAATAAAATATTCTCCCGTGAGCTTATTGCAAGATCGGGGGCTACTTTCTATGAGGATTTGCGCATATATGAAGATCTGGTATTCACGTACACCATGCTTTTATATGCAAGGAGAATTTCTCAGGTTACGGAGCCGTTCTACAATTATGTTAATCGAGGCGGAAGCCTGACCAATCTTTTTACGGAGAAAAGATATGATTTATTCAAGGCATTCGATCATCTGATACTGGAATTCAAGAAGGCGGACTCGTTCTATCACTTCGAGGACGAACTTCAATATATATACGAAGAGCATCTTTATGTTGCGGCTAAACAAAGCGTGGCCTTTAAGAATATCGCACTTAAGAATAGATTCGTATCGGAGGGATTCCGATACGGGCAGGAGAACTTTGCAAACTTTAACGAATGCGGTATTTATTTTGAACATAATGGAAAGAGCAAGGATCTATACAGAAGTAAGGGATACTGGCACGCAAGAAATGTAATTCCGAGCGGAGCAAAGGATGTAATCGTAGAAGCAAGACAGTTTATCCGCGAGAAGCATTTTACCTTTTCGGGGCAGTATTACTATGATTACTACTTCAGAAAGCCGGTAATTGATAACAGGATTTTCTTGTTATCCCAGCATGGACAGAATGCAAACGGCAATATGTTCTATCTTTTAAAGGGGCTTTGCGAAGATGTAGCTTTTAAGGATTATGAGCTGTTTGTGGGTGTGGCGAGGAGCAAAGAACGTGAATTCCGTGCGCTTTTTGACAGATACGGATTCACTTCGCGTGTTAAGTTCGTGCATATGTATAGTAAGATGCATGCGGAGGTTATGGCAACGTCCAAGTATCTTATGACCGATACGAGTTTCTCTAACTGGTACGTTAAGAAGCCCGAGCAGGTTGTGCTTAATACATGGCACGGAACTCCGCTTAAGACGCTTGGTAAGGCCACAACAAATGATTATCATGATATTGCGAATGTACAGAGGAATTTCCTTTTCGCCGATTACCTTCTTTATCAGAATGATTTTACGAAAAGACAGATGCTTCGTGATTATATGATTTCCAATCTTTACGAAGGAACCATAATAAAGTACGGATATCCGCGTAACGAAGTATTTTTCGAGAAAGATGTAAAGAATAAGATCAAGCATGAATTTGACATCGAGGACAGAAGGATATATGCATATATGCCGACATATAGAGGCAATGTCCGTTCCGTTAACGTATCCCAGGAGGACGAGATTAAGGACTACTTAAGACGTATGGACGAGCTCCTTGATGAAGACGAGATAATCTATGTTAATCTTCATCCGTATGTTGCAAATAAGATTAACTATGATGAATACAGGAGAATAAGACGTTTTCCTGAAGGTATAGAGACCTATGAATTCCTATCCGCGTGTGATGCGCTTATAACGGATTATTCGTCGGTGTTCTTTGATTATGCCTGTACGGGGCGCCCGATTTATCTTTTTGCATATGACGAGCGTGAGTACTTTAAGGAACGCGGTGTCTATATAGAGATGTCAGAGCTTCCGTTCCCGAAGCTTGAGACACCTGAGCAGATAATAATGGCAATACATAATAACGGCAGCGAAAAATGCGATGGATATGATGAATTCGTATCTATTTTCTGTCGTTATGATGAGAAGAAAAGCGCTGACAAGTTGTTGCATTACGTTATATTGAATGAGAATGTGGGCGTAACGGCGGAATGCATGGGCAGGAAGGATACGCTGCAGGGAAGATCGGTGCTTGTATTTAGTGATAACTTTAATAATATTCTTGATGACAAGCGTATGGTAGTGGCGAATGAAATAAGAGAAGCCGTTCATGAACCGGATGCAACACTTTATTTTTTCTACGATACGGTGGATTTGCACGCGAATAAGTCTTATTTGAAGAAGATGCCGAAGGAATTCAGATATTTCGGCACTTTGGGCGCGTTTTCCTTTGTGACTTTCTTTACGGAACTTAAGATAAGACGCTGGAAAAAGAGAATGCGATATACACAGATTGAGGTAGAGAGTACGTATAATTCCAATAAAAAAGCACTTGATTTCGAGGCACGCAGAATGTATGGGGGATATACCTTTGACAGAGTCGCGAGACTTGGTAAAGTGTCATTTTACGATGCTTTGAGGATTAAGGCATTGCGATATTTACATAATGAAAAGATTAAGGTATAATGCTATATGTAGTATTTTTGTTATTTTGCCTAACTATAGGTTGCGGTATAGAAAGGAAATTATAAAGGTGAGTAAGTTTTATAAGAGAAGTTTGATGGGGATGCTGTCGGTATTTGCCGTATTGTTTGTAGTATTCTTCAGTATCAGAGATATTAAAGCATCATCCTGTGAAGCCAATCTTGCATCGGACACAGGAAAGGTTCGGACGGAATTTTCCGATAAGGTAAGAACGGAAGCGATTAAGCTTTCTAATTTTTTGGTACCTGTGTATTCTTCGAATGCCAAGGTAACGGCTATATCCGAGGCGGATATTATTGCAAGAAGAATTCATTTCCTTACGGAGGCAGGTAATGCGATTGTCATGCTTGATCCGGGACATGGCGGTTCGGACCCGGGTGCAAGCGTATATACGGACGGAATCAATATATATCCGACTAAGCCTAACGGGATAGATACCGTTCAGGTTACAGAAGCCAATCTTAATTATAAGATTGCGGTTGCGGCCAGAGATTCATTGTCGACTTACAATAACGTAACAGTATTGATGACGAGAACACCGGAGCTTACGGGTAAGCTTGAAGTCGATAAAAGATGTGAAATGGCAGCACAGGCAGGTGCGCTTTTACTTGTGAGCCTGCATCTTAATATTTCAACGGCACATAACGCACAGGGTGTTGAAGTATGGTGTCAGAATAATAACTTCAGACCGGATCTCGGAGAATGGTCCAAGCAGTTTGGTACAATTGCCGCACGTCATTTGGCAGATCTTGGATTGTACAATAGAGGTGCCAAGACAAAGGATGCAAGATCCGAGAAATACGATGACAAATCGACAGCAGATTATTACGGCATTAACCGATATGCCAAGAAGCTTGGTATTACGAGCGTAATTATTGAACATGCTTTTATGGACAATCAGGCCGATTATGATATCGCACTTGCCAGTGATGAGAAGATTCAGAACTTAGGTATGGCAGATGCGGATGCAGTAGCGGAATTCCTGGGACTTGACGAGCCTGAAGGTGAAATCGGCCAGGTAACTGCGGTTGATGCATTTCCTAACGGACCTAATTCAATCCAGATAGACTTTACATATCAGGGAGAGATAAGACCGACAGGTTATGCTTTATATCGTTCGGAAAGTGAAGAAGGCGGTTATACAAAGGTTGCAACGGTAACCAATTCCGCAACTTCCATAGTTGACAAAAATGTCGAAGTCGGAGTTATGTATTACTACAGAATTCTTCCTTTTATTAACCGCATTACCGGTTACAGGGAAGGTTACTTTAGTAATATAGTTTCCGCTAAGGCCCTTGGTACACCGATACTTACGGATATTATGAGAAGCGGCAGCAACGGGTTCTATCTTACATATGCCGGTGCGCTCAGTATGGATGGATATATTATTTACAGAGCTGCTGCAGGAGATGCTTCATTTGTTGAGATAGGAAGAACGGATGCAACCAATTATGTGGACGGTACCGCGGAAAGCGACAAGGCCTATGCATACAAGGTTCAGTCTTATGCAACGGTTAATGGTGTTGTTCAGTATTCCGGAATGAGTAACGCGAAAATGATCGGTACCGAGATGGAATACATAAGATATATGTCAGCAACGGAGATTCAGCTTAGCTGGGTTCCGCTTCCGGGTGTGGACGGATATAATGTCTACAGAAAAGCGGAAGGTGAAAGTGATTACGTATTACTTGAATCAAGACCATCAACATGGTTACCTCAATATATAGATAAGAATGTTAAGCAGTATATCAAGTATTATTATATGGTATGTGCTTATATTAAGGTGGGCTCCGAGACAATTGAATCAAAGGGAACCTATATAGAAAGCGGCGATTCACTTGATACACCAAAGATAAGTAAGGCACAGTGTTATCTTGTATCGGGTTCTGTTGTGATATCATGGAATCAGATTAACGGAGCGCAGGGCTATCAGCTGTATAGAGTGGAGAAAGCAGGAGATTCCCATGAGAAGCTTGCAACCATTGCATCCGGTGCAACTACCACATATACCGATACAACGGCATTAAAGGGACATGTTTACCTTTATTATGTAAGAGCTTTTACCAATGAAGGAAGCAAGACGGGATATTCTTCCATGAGTGATTATGCAATGTCATCAATTCCGATAAGAGCGGTAGTTCAGCAGTCGGAAGACTCGATGAATGTTGCTTGGGTCAAGATGGACAACGTTGATGGCTATAAGATATACAGAAGAGACGGTTATAAGGGAGATTTCAAATTAATCGGCGAAGTCGCTAATGATGTTGATTCATTTAAGGATGGCAGTCTTAAGCTTAACACGACATATTGCTATAGAGTAATCGGTATAAGAACAGATGTAGCCGAGGGTGTAAAGTACGATATTCTTTCGACGGAGACAAGCCATATAGGCAATAAGCTTGTAAAAGCGCCTAAGGTTACAAAGTGTAAGGCCAATAAAGAAACAGGTGCGGTAGACTTAGAATGGGATGCGGTTACAGGAGCAACAGGGTATGAAATATATCGTTCAAAGGATATAAATGAAGAATTCGGTTTACTTGATACTATAGGTGCCGAGACAGCATATTCGGATAAGTTTGATATCGAACCTGATACGACTTATTTCTATTATATCAAAGCGCTTTTTTACAAGAATGAGATTACGGGCGCTACCGGATTATCGGACCTTGTGATGAGCGGTGTCGGACTTACGGGATTATATGCTACAAGCTCTAAGGAAATCGTAATGACATGGCCGACAAGTGCTATGTATGACGGAATTAAGATATACAGGAAAAAGCACTCCGCATCAAATTACAGTCTGATTGCAACAATTGCAAAGAGCGCAGGTACATTTAAGGATTCCGGTCTTAGTGCAGGTACGGTATATGATTATAAGCTCGTTACCTATAATAAGGATAAGAATGGCAAGAAGATAGATGCAGATTCTCTAACCGTAACTTGTGAGACATTATATACTCCTACTTTAACAGGTGCAACAATGAAGGCAGGCGGCGGTGTTAATCTTGCGTGGACGAAGATAAGCGCAAGTACGGGTTACGAAATCTATCGTTCGGAAACCGGTAAGAGCGGAACGTTTGAACTTATCGCTACGGTTGAAGGCGGAGAGACACTTAAGTATGTAGATGAGACGGCGTCTAAAGATCATTTGTATTATTATACAATTAAAGCCATTAAGACAAACGGTAAGCAGATTAGCAGAAGCAGTTATTCATCTTACAGAATAAGTACGGTTGCAACATGTACAATAAGAGGGCTTAATTCTTCGAGTATAAGAATTACCTGGATTGAGGTAGAGGGGGCAACGAAGTACTCCTTATACAGAAAGAAATCCGGTGAGAAGAAGTATACTTTACTTAAGACATTTAAGCCGGGAACATCGCTTTATGTAGATAACGGATTAAAGCTTGGAGAGACTTACGATTACAGAATACAGGTAACTGATGGTAAATATACTTCCGGATACAGTTACGGATATGCAGTACATCTTCTTGACAAGGTTACGGAATTAAGCATGTCATATGACGAGAATGCGCATATTGTATATCTTAACTGGGCTCCTGTTGAGGGCGCGGACAGGTATGAGATCTACAGAAAGCCGGAGGGCGGTTCCTATCAGAAGCTGGATCTTATAAAAGAGCTTAATTCGTATGAAGATACAACTGCAACCGATGTTAAGCATTATACTTATATGGTAAGAGCTTTGGGATATCAGAATTCGGTAACGCAATACGGTTCATTCTCCGATGCAAAAGAGATAGAAGTAATTGTTCTTAATCCTGATGAAGAAGGACTTACACCTATTATGGGAAGGTCTGTTGCTACAAAGGAACAGATGATTAAGTATTATGTAGCGTCAGGTAAAGAATTCCCTGATACATATGCATGCGAAGAATTCGGTAATGTGGATACAATCGAGAAGTTTGTCCAGATTATTATCGAAGAGGCAGAAGCAGAGGGCGTAAGGGCTGATATGCTTGCATGTCAGATATTCAAGGAAACGGGATTCTTACAGTTTGGCGGCGACGTTCAGCCGGATCAGTGTAATTTCGGCGGAATAGGAGCAACCGGTAACGGAGTTCCGGGTAATTCGTTCCCTAATGTAAGAATAGGTATAAGAGCGCAGGTTCAGCATCTTAAGTTATATGCCTGCGAGAATCCTGAATATGTTAATGAAATTGTAGATCCGAGATTCTATATGGGTATTGCCGGTACCGCAAAGTATATAGAGTGGCTCGGAATACAGGAGAATCCGTATGGTAAAGGCTGGGCTGCAGGTGCAGGATACGGATATTCAATTGTCAATATGATGAAGGCAATGGCAGCAATGTAACGAAAGCAAAGGGAGGAGTATAATATGACAAAGAGATATCATAAATTTGAGGCATCTGCGTGGTTTATTACAAAGGTTGTGTTATACTTGTCTCTTCTTGCATCTTTTATATATATTTTAGGCTTTGACAATCCGGGCTTGACTCAGATATCCCGTACAATGGGTATCGTATGTGTTACATGCGCGGTTCTTGAATTCATGTTTGTTAGGACTTACGGTGGTTATGATATTGGCCGCCGTAAGAGTAAGCCTATTATGTTCTCCATTTTTCTGGCAACGGTGCTTACGGATATTATCGCTTACGTTCAGGTAATGATCATGAGGGTTAACCTTAATACCATTAAGCATTTTGCATTTAGAAGAATGGATTTATTGTTATATGTAATAGTTGTGCAGTTTATAATAATTGCTGTTTTCAGTTATGCGGGCAATGATATATTCTTTATTATTCATCAGCCTGAAAAGTGCATAATTATTACGGATACACAGATTCATCTTGATGAGGTTGTCAAAGCGGTATCCAAGTATAAGAAGCAGTATGAGATAAGAGGTGCGGTTCATTATAAGAATCCGAACCTCAAAGAGCTTATTAAAGAGGCGGATGCGCTTTTTATATCGGAGGTTCCGGCAGGAGAACGCGCCTCAATCGTGAGATTTGCGTATAAGTGTCAGAAGAATATATATATGACACCCGAGATAGAAGATATTATGGA
>JAILJL010000091.1 GCA_024694785.1 Lachnospiraceae bacterium | reverse complement strand
CCTTGTGCTCTGCTTCTTAATATTAGCCAATTCCTCAAATATATAATCATTGAGAACCTTAATATAAGTTCCCTTCATACCGGAAGAACGTGATTCTATAACTCCGGCACTTTCGAACTTTCTTAATGCGTTAACTATAACAGATCTGGTTATTCCGACTCTGTCAGCTATACGGCTTGCAACAAGTACGCCTTCATTCTTTCCGAGCTCATCGAAGATATGAATAATCGCCTCAAGCTCTGAAAATGAAAGAGTTGATACTGCTGATTTAACAACCTGAATTTTTCTGGATTCTTCTGCATTCTCTTCATTAACAGAACGCATCATTTCAAGTCCCACAACGGTTGTTCCGTACTCGCTTAAGATAATATCATCAATATCATAAGCGGTTCCCCTCTTATATATGAAAAGAGTTCCCAATCTCTCTCCCGCAATATCAATCGGTGTGATAATTGCCTTATATGCCTCGATATCTTTCGACTCAAAACCGAGAGTCTGAAGATCGACATTTTCCTTGGTTGATAATATGCCGAGAAGTCGTTCGTTTAACATTCCGTCAATGAAGCCTCCGACTTCATCAACAATCAATTCCTTAATCTCATCATTGGAACTGCTCAACGATGTTCCCAAAACCTTACCCTTTTTACTGATTACAAGAACATTTGAGTTGAGAATATCCGTAAGCACACTGCAAATATCGTTAAAAACAACTTTTGATGAATTATTGTTATGTAAAAGTTTATTAATTTTACGTGTCTTATCAAGTAGCTGTACGCTCATCTACATACCTCCATATTAATTCTGCATTGCAATCGTCTGATTATATTATCACAGAATTTTCTGAAAATCAAGAACTTTCACATAATTCACAGAATCCTACTATAATTTTTTGGTTTTTTCACAAATGAATCCACATTTCTCATCTGCGCAAGTCAACTTATTGCCTTTAACGTATAACATCTTACCGCACTGCGGGCATTTCTCCGCACTCGGCCGTGCCCAGGACATGAAATCGCAATTCGGGTAATCTTCGCATCCATAGAAAAGTCTTCCCTTTTTGCTTCTTCTTACAACGATTTCCTTACCGCACTTAGGACACTTAACATCAATCTTTTCAAGGTACGGCTTGGTGAACTTACACTCAGGGAATCCCGGACACGCAAGGAACTTACCATGCGGGCCGTACTTTACAACAAGCTGTCTTTTACAAAGCGGGCAATACTCATCCGCAAGCTCATCCGCAACCTCAATCTTGTCAAGCTCTTCATCAGCCTTTGCAACCATGTTCCTAAACTCAGGATAGAAACTTCTCATAATATCCTTCCAGTTGCCCTGACCTTCTGCCACTTCATCAAGCTTCTCTTCAAGCCCTGCCGTAAACTGTTCGTCGACTACAGGTCCGAAATATCCTGTGGTAATACGATTAACAATTTCTCCGAGCTCGGTAACATACAGATTCTTGTTTTCTTTTGTAATATATCTTCTTGCAATAATCGTGGAAATCGTCGGCGCATATGTACTCGGTCTTCCTATACCATGCTCTTCAAGCGCTTTTACAAGAGTTGCTTCCGTATAATGCGAAGCACTCTGCGTAAAGTGCTGCTCTGCATTAACCTCTTTAAGCTTAAGCACATCGCCTTCCTTAATCGACGTTATTGCCTTTTCTTTTTCTTCTATATCTTCAACGTCATCATCATAAATTGTTCTGAATCCCGCAAATACCATTTTCTGTGAAGATGCAGACATTATATAGTCTCCGGCTTTAACCTTGACTGAATAAGTCTCATAAACCGCATCTGCCATTCGGCTTGCAAGAAAACAATTATATATAAGCTGGTAGAGTCTGTACTGATCTCTTGTAAGTGAATCTTTGACCATAGCCGGTGTTCTCGTAATATCCGTCGGTCTTATGGCTTCATGCGCATCCTGAACCTTGTTCTTCGACTTGCCTGTATTAACACCGCTTGCAAGATACTTATCACCGTAGTTTTCCTTAATATAATCGTTTGAAGCTTTGATCGCCTCATCAGAAATTCTTGTGGAATCAGTACGAAGATAAGTTATTAAACCTACCGTTCCTTCGCCCTTTATATCTACACCTTCGTATAACTGCTGTGCAATACGCATAGTCTTCTGCGTCGCATAATTAAGTCTCTTAACGGCTTCCTGCTGTAATGTACTTGTTGTAAAAGGAAGCGGTGCTTTCTTTGTCTTGCTTCCCTTCTTTACTTCCGACACTTTAAGAGTTGCCTTCTTGATTTGCTCCGTAATTCCGGAAGCAGACGCCTCATCCTTAATGGTTTCGTCTTTATTGGTATTGACTTTTGCATTAAAAAGCGTCTTGCCCGCAAGTAAGTCTGCGGATACCGTCCAATATTCCTCCGGAATAAAAGCTTCTATTTCCGCTTCTCTCTCACATACCATTTTAAGCGCTACAGACTGGACTCTTCCGGCGCTTAAACCTCTTTTTACCTTGGCCCAAAGAACAGGGCTTAATTTGTAGCCCACGATTCTGTCAAGCGCTCTTCTTGCCTGCTGCGCATCAACAAGATTCATGTCAATTTCGCGCGGATTCTTGATCGCTTCTTTCACTGCAGTCTTAGTGATTTCGTTAAAACTTATTCTATATACTTTCTTGTCTTCCAATTTAAGTGCGAATATAAGATGCCAGGATATGGCTTCTCCCTCACGATCGGGATCCGTTGCAAGATATATCTTATCTGCCTTCTTAGCTTCTTTTCTAAGCTTGGCAAGCACATCTCCCTTTCCTCTT
>JAILJL010000039.1 GCA_024694785.1 Lachnospiraceae bacterium | reverse complement strand
TGGTGGAGGTACATAGGACCTGTGAAGCCACGGCAACCCCGTATATGCGGAAGGTGCCCGCCTGAGCGATTTATCGAACAATAAGAGGATTAATAACATGATTTTAATCCGCTTATTATAAGCGGATTTTTTTACTCAATTTGAAAGGAGATTCATATATGGAAAATAAGATTTTTACATCCGAATCAGTAACAGAAGGACATCCGGATAAAGTCTGCGATCAGATATCCGATGCAATACTTGATGAACTTATTAAGCAGGACCCGATGAGCAGAGTAGCCTGCGAGACGGTATGTACAACAGGCCTTGTAATGGTAATGGGAGAGATTACAACGAATGCTTACGTCGATATTCAGAAGACTGTAAGAGATACAATAAACGAGATAGGATACAATTCGCCGGGTGCGGGCTTTAACGGTAACACATGTGGCGTAATAGTATCACTTGATGAGCAGTCAGCCGATATTGCAATGGGTGTCAATAAGGCATTGGAGGCAAAAGAGCATACCATGAGCGATGACGAGATTGAAGCAATAGGTGCAGGCGATCAGGGCATGATGTTCGGTTATGCAACCAATGAGACTCCGGAATATATGCCGTATTCAATAGCCCTTGCGCATAAGCTTACAAAGAAGCTTGCGGAAGTAAGAAAG
Source organism: Lachnospiraceae bacterium (assembly GCA_024694785.1). Lineage (GTDB taxonomy): Bacteria > Bacillota > Clostridia > Lachnospirales > Lachnospiraceae > XBB1006. The sequence goes on along the minus strand of JAILJL010000039.1, from coordinate 2,756 downwards.
AACGGTACATTAAACTACCTCCGTCCTGACGGCAAGAGCCAGGTGTCGGTTGAATATGACGAGAACGGTAAGCCGTTCCGTCTTGAGGCTGTTGTATTATCGACACAGCATATTGCGGAAGTAACACAGGAGCAGATTCATCAGGATATTAAGAAGTACGTATTTGACGAAGTATTACCGAAGGAGCTTATTGATGAGAATACGAAGTTCTTTATTAATCCTACGGGCCGTTTCGTAATCGGTGGACCGCAGGGAGACAGCGGACTTACGGGAAGAAAGATAATCGTTGATACCTACGGTGGATTTGCACGTCACGGCGGTGGAGCTTTTTCGGGAAAAGATTGCACTAAGGTAGACCGTTCCGCTTCATACATGGCAAGATACGTTGCGAAGAATCTCGTAGCGGCAGGATATGCAGACCGTATGGAGATTCAGTTATCATACGCAATCGGTGTTGCACAGCCCACATCCGTACGTGTTGATACAGACGGAACAGGCAAGATTCCTGATACCAAGATTGTAGAGATTATAAGAAAGCATTTCGATCTTCGCCCGGCGGGAATTATTAAGACTCTTGACCTTAGAAGACCAATTTATAAGAAGACTGCAAGCTACGGACATTTTGGAAGATTAGACGTTGAACTTCCGTGGGAGAAGCTTGATAAAGTTGATGAGTTAAAGAAGGAACTTTAGTACTTCCTTATTTCACAGGAGAAGATGATGAAAAAGAAAAAGTATAACACGCTGTGGCTCTCTTTTCTGGGAGTCACGGCGATTCCTGTTTTAGCGATATTTATTATTACGATGGTTGTCGCGCGAAATGAATTCTACGAAATGAGGGCCATATATGGTCCGAACTTCATTCCGGCAACCAGAGAAAGTATATTGATGATCCTTATCTTTGTTGCGGGTCTTATACTTGTGGCGAATTCTCTTTGGATGATCTGGATGAAGGGTATGGTAATTAAGCCGCTTCGTGATATAGAGGCGGCGGCCAAAAGAATTGCCAAAGGTGATCTTGAATTCACGATTGTTACGCAAAGAACCGATGAGATAGGTGAACTTTGCCGTGACTTCGAAGAGATGCGAAGGCAGCTTAAGGCGTCCCAGGATGCGCGAATCTATACGGAGCAGCAGCAGAAGATGTTCATAAGCAATATCTGCCACGATCTTAAGACTCCGATTACATCGATCCAGGGATATGTGGAAGGGATAATGGACGGAGTTGCAACAACGCCCGAGATGCATAGTAAGTATCTTAAGACTATTCATAATAAAGCAAATGAGATGAATCTTCTCATTAACGAGCTTACGATGTATAATAAGCTTGATATGGATCATGTTCCGTACGATTTTAAAGAAGTTAATCTTAAGAAGTATATTGATGATTGCGCCGAGGATCTGGAGGATGAGCTTGCAACCCGCGGGGTTAACTTCGGATACAGGTATAATTGTGCGGATGATGTAACCGTTAAAGTGGACCCTGTACAATTTTCCAAAGTTATCCATAATCTTATCGGTAATTCCGTTAAGTATATGGACAAGGAAGATAAAAGGATAGATTTAAGGGTGAAAGATTATGGAAATTCTGTTATGCTTGAGATAGAGGATAACGGAATGGGAATATCCGAGAAGGATTTACCTCGAATATGTGACAGATTCTATAGAGGCGATTCGTCAAGAGGTAAGACCAAGGGCTCGGGAATCGGATTATCGATAGTCAAGAAGATAGTGGGAGATCACGGCGGACAGATAAGTGCCACCAGCAAAGTCGGACTAGGAACCACTATGCACGTTATTCTTAAGAAAAGCGCCGGAGGAAAAAATGGGTAAAGTACTTATAATTGAGGATGAGATAGAGATAGCCGAGCTTGAGAGAGATTACCTGCATATAGCGGGATTTGAGGCGGATATCGAGACAGATGGCAAGGAAGGCCTGAAAAAAGCTCTCACGAATGATTACGATGTGTATATATTGGACGTAATGCTTCCGGGAATGGACGGATTCGAGATTTGCGCGAAGTTACGTGACGTTAAGAAGACTCCGATAATAATGGTATCGGCAAAGAAGGACGATATCGACAAGATAAGAGGCTTGGGATATGGTGCCGATGATTATGTGGTTAAGCCGTTTTCGCCAAGCGAGCTCGTGGCCCGTGTCAAAGCGCATGTATCAAGATACGAATCCCTTGTGGGCAAGGAGCAGAAGAACGAGATAATCAAAGTTCGCGGACTTAAGATAGATAAGACTGCGCACAGAGTATTCGTCAACGAAGAAGAGAAGCAGTTTACATCTAAGGAATTTGAGCTTCTTTTGTATCTTGCGGAGAACCCTAATCATGTATTTACCAAAGATGATCTTTTCCTGAAGATATGGGGAATGGAGTCCGCGGGAAGTGATATTGCGACGGTTACAGTCCACATTAAGAAGATAAGAGAGAAGATAGAAAGCGATAGCAATTCTCCGCAGTATATCGAGACAATCTGGGGAGTCGGCTATAGATTTAAGTTGTAAAACAGTGAAAAGGAGTGAAGTTATGAAAAAGAAATTACTGATGCTTATAATGTGCATGATATTAACGGTTGCTCTTACCGCTTGCGGAAGTACCTATGACAGTGCATCCGAATGGGATAAGAACAGTTCTTATGCACCGGGATTTGAAGGCGACAAGTCATTTGATGACTATGACAGCGACAGTACCAATGGCAATGACATTGAGAATATTAACAACGGTGAATATTCGCAGAAGCTTATC
>JAILJL010000019.1 GCA_024694785.1 Lachnospiraceae bacterium | reverse complement strand
CACTTTGATGAGTGTGCTTTTCGGACTTTATCAGCCTGAAGAGGGAATCATTAAGAAGGACGGAGTCAAGGTAGATATTAAGAATCCTAACGATGCGAATGCACTCGGTATAGGAATGGTACATCAGCATTTTAAGCTGGTTGAGTGCTTCAGCGTACTCGATAATATTATATTGGGTGTTGAAGACACTAAGAACGGACTCCTGCAGAAGAAGGAAGCGAGAGACAAGGTTATGGCCTTGTCGGAGCGATACGGACTAAGTATCGATCCGGATGCGATTATCGAGGATATTACAATCGGTATGCAGCAGCGAACCGAGATCCTGAAGATGTTGTATCGTGATAATGAGATTCTTATATTCGATGAGCCTACTGCCGTACTTACACCGCAGGAGATTGACGAGCTTATGCAGATTATGAAGAATCTTGTCAAGGAAGGAAAGTCAATCCTATTTATCTCGCATAAGCTTGAGGAGATTATGAAGGTTGCCGATCGTTGCTCGGTTCTTCGTAAGGGTAAGTACATAGGAACTGTCGAGACTAAAGATACCACGATGGAAGAGCTTTCTGCGATGATGGTAGGACGTAATGTCAATTTCCATGTTGCAAAAGAAGATAAGACTCCGGGAGACGTTGTTCTTGATGTGGAGAATATGGTTGTGGCATCCGAGGGACATAAGATGGATGCTGTAAAGAATGTATCTTTCAAGGTTCACGGCGGAGAAATTGTGTGTATTGCAGGTATCGACGGCAATGGACAGAGAGAGCTTGTTGAAGGCATAACGGGACTTCTTCCGCTTAAGTCCGGTAAGCTTACTTTACTTAATAAGGATATAACAAAGGAATCCATAAGGCATCGCAACAAGATGGGCATGTCTCATATTCCGGAGGACAGACATAAGCATGGTCTTGTTCTTGATTATTCACTCGAGGATAACCTTATACTTGAGAGATATTTTGAACCTGAATTCACCAACAAGGCGGGATTCTTAAGAAGAAAGAATATAAGAGATTATGCGAATAAGATAATAGAACAATATGACGTAAGAAGCGGACAGGGCCCGATTACGATTGTGCGTTCAATGTCAGGCGGTAACCAGCAGAAAGCGATTATCGGCCGTGAGATAGATAAGAATCCGGAGCTTCTTGTGGCAGTTCAGCCAACCAGAGGTCTTGATGTCGGAGCGATAGAATATATTCATAAGCAGCTTGTGGCTCAGCGCGATGCGGGCAAAGCGGTTCTTATGGTATCGTATGAGCTTGAGGAAGTTATGGATGTATCCGACAGAATCCTTGTATTATATGAAGGAGAGATAGTCGGAGAGCTTGATCCTAGGAAGACAACGGAAGAAGAGCTCGGATTATATATGGCAGGTGCCAAGAGAGATGAGGTGAGAGCATGAGAAAGATATTAAAAAACGAAGGTGTTCAGGCTTTCATCGCCTCTATTATATGTATACTTCTCGGTATGCTCGTCGGATATATAGCGCTTCTTTTCATCAATCCGTCGGGAGCCGGCGAAGCTATAATGGATCTTATCAAGAACTTCTTTAATTTGAATAACCCTGCGAAGCAGCTTCAGAGATTCGGTAATACAGTTGCAAAGACAGTACCGCTTCTTATGTGCTCTTTAAGTATATTGTTCTCCTATAAGGTAGGACTTTTCAACATCGGTGCGGCAGGTCAGTATTGTATCGGTGTATGTGCTTCACTTTATGCAGCGCTTCAGTGGCATTGGGGATGGCTCCCTTGTATGCTTTTTGCAATTATTGCAGGTGGCCTTGCGGGCGCATTGGTAGGAATACTTAAGGCAGCATTCAATGTTAACGAAGTTATTTCGGGAATTATGCTTAACTGGATTATCCTTTACTTTACCAATATAGTATTGACGAAGGTTAAGGAGGTTGCGAGCCCTTACACAGGATATTTAAATGACCTTAACCCTAAGGCGCTTTTACCTAATGCGGGTCTTGATAAATTCTTCAATGGCAATCAGTATATAACGATAGCACTTCCTATAGCGCTTATAGTTACGATAGCAAGTTGGATAATACTTAATAAGACAAAGCTCGGTTATGAGCTTAAGGCAACAGGATTTAACAGCAAGGCTGCAAAGTATTGCGGTATGGCAGAGAAGAGGAATCTTGTCCTCTCCCTTATTATCTCCGGTGCTTTGGCAGGACTTGGTGCAAGTTTACTTTATCAGACAGGATATATGAGATGGGAGTGCACGGCAGCTTCCGTTCCGGGAATGGGATTTAACGGCATTGCAACCGCATTCCTCGGAGGACTTAGCCCGATTGGTGCGATTTTCTCCTCATATTTCATTCAGCATATAGCTGATGGCGGTGCTTATGTGGATAAGACGGTATACTGCTCGCAGATATCGGACTTTATATCAAGCGTTATCATTTACTTCTGCGGATTCGTATTCTTCATTAAGTATCTGATGAATAAGACATTGGCAAAACATGACAAGAAAGACACGAATGCTAATAGAGAAGGAGGCGAGAATTAATGACTTTACTTATTCAATATACATTAATATTTGCTTCCGTATTATTACTAGTGGCACTGGGCGGATGCGTATGGGAGCATTCCGGTGTTATTAACCTCGGTCTTGAAGGAATTATGGTAATCGGTGCAGTCGGCGGTGCCCTTACAATGAGAGCTCTCGGCACCTCGGTTCCGGCGGCGGTAATGATTATTGTCGTTATAGTGGTTGCAATTTTTTGCGGAGTTCTCTATTCGGCGCTTCTCGGAGTTGCATGTATTAATTTCAAGGCAGATCAGACTATTATCGGTACTGCGCTTAACATGCTTGGTGTTGCGGGTGCAACCGTGCTTGTTAAGGCTATTAATACAGCAGCCAATCCTAATGATGTATCGTCGGAGATTCAGTACGTTGACCAGAGAGCAATGTTTATTAAGTCAATCGGCAAGTTTGAGTTTAACTGGTTCATGGTTGCGGCTGTTATAGCTTTGATCATTGTGCATGTATTCTTATATAAGACAAAGTACGGTCTTCGTCTCATGGCGTGCGGGGAGCATCCGCAGGCAGCAGACAGTGTCGGCATAAGTGTATATAAGATGCGTTGGACAGGTGTCCTTATGTCGGGAGCACTTGGCGGACTTGGCGGTATCTGCTATATTATGGCAGGTGTATCGCTTTGGAAGTTCGAGAATGGTGTTGCCGGTTTCGGATTCTTATCTCTTGCGGTTATGATATTCGGACAGTGGAAGCCTCAGAGAATTGCTTTGGTAGCTTTACTTTTTGGATTCTTTAGAGCTTTGTCCAATGTATATGTAGGGTTCGACTTTTTATACAATTTAAATATCCCTGCAGGTATTTACAACATGATGCCTTATATAGTATCATTAGTCGTGCTGGCTCTTTCGTCCAAGCATTCACATGCGCCTAAGGCAGAGGGTATTCCGTACGATAAGGGACAGCGTTAATCACCAAGCTTTCACATTGGTTTGGTATAGTAAAAATGGTTTTCTCGTAAGGAGACTTACGATAAAATAAATGATAATTTTCATAATTAGAAAGGTGGATTATTCAAAATGAAGAAATTATTATCATTAATCCTTGTTCTTGCTATGGTAATGGCTTTAGTTGCTTGCGGTGGTAACACCGGGGACAACAATTCCAACAACAATAACAATAACAACAACCAGCAGGAAGATAACCAGCCTGTTGACAACAAAGATTTCAAGGTTGCTATGGTAACCGACTACGGCGATATTACCGACCAGTCATTTAACCAGACAACATACGAAGCTTGTCAGGCTTTCTGTACAGAAAACAGCTTGGAGTTCACATATTTCAAGCCGGCATCTGACTCTGATGAGGATAGAATCGCTTCTATCGAGCAGGCAATTGATGAGGGATACAATGTAATCGTTATGCCTGGATATGCATTTGGTAAGGCTATTAAAGAAACAGCCGGCGACAACCCGGATGTAACTTTCATCGCACTTGATGTAAGCCAGGGTGATCTTGGTGATGATTATGTAGTTCCTTCAAACCTTTACTGTGCAGTATATCAGGAAGAGCTTTGCGGATACATGGCAGGTTATGCGGCAGTTAAGCTTGGCTACAAGAAGTTAGGCTTCCTTGGCGGTATGGCAGTTCCTGCAGTTGTACGTTACGGATATGGTTTCGTACAGGGTGTTGATGCGGCAGCAGCTGAGATGGGTCTTACAGACGTAGAGGTTAAGTATTGCTATGGTAACCAGTTCTATGGTGATGCTGATATCACAGCATTTATGGACACATGGTATCAGGCAGGTACAGAAGTTGTATTCGCTTGTGGTGGTGGTATCTTCACATCTGCAGGTGAGGCAGCAGCTAAGGTTAATGCTAAGGTTATCGGTGTTGACGTTGACCAGGCAGCTATTATTGATGGTATGTTCACAGCAGGTATGACAGTAACATCTGCTATGAAGGGTCTTGCAGCAACAGTTAAGACTACTCTTGCAGCAGTAGTTGCAGGCGCATTCAATGGTGGTAAGATTGATACATTAGGTCTTGTATCGGATAATCCTGATGAGAACTATGTACAGATCGCTCCTTCAACACAGTTCAACGATAGCTTTACAGCAGATGATTATAAGGCACTCGTTGCAGCTATGCATGCAGGTACTATCACAGTATCCAACGATATTACAAAGAGTGCAGCTGACTTTGCTACAGTAATCACAGTAGTAGATCAGGGCAACATTAAGTAATAATCTTAAGAACGATTGTTGAGTTTAATTGATATTTTGCTTTGATGGCAGATATATGAGGGCTTGGCTTAATGCCAAGCCCTTATTATTTGTTTGCGTTTTCGCTGCCGGGCCCGATGACTACGGACTAATATTATAAAACACATTAACAGTCCGTAGAAAGGACCAAATATGCATAATAAAAGAACGGCAGAACATATATTGAGAATACCCCTTAAATTTGATATAATTTACATAATGGTTTAATAGGAAATCATTACTTATTGACTATAGGAAATACTAGGAGAGGTTAATATGACCGAGATTTTGAAGGGTGCGTCGGTTGCGGCGAAGCTTAATGAAGAGATGACGGCAAAGGTTGCCGAGCTGAAGAATAAAGGAATCAATCCTACATTGGCGATACTTAGAGTCGGTGAGAGAGAAGATGATTTAAGTTATGAGCGCGGTGCATGCAAGCGATGCGAGCAGGTAGGCGTTACGGTACTTAACGTAGTTCTTCCTGCGGACGTTGAGGAAAATGAATTCTTCAAGGTTTTAGAGGATCTTAACAATAATGATAAAGTGCACGGAATCCTTATGTTCCGCCCGCTTCCTAAGCATATCGATGGCGAGAGGGCGAGAAAAATGCTTAATCCTGCAAAAGACGTAGACGGATGTACTGACGGCTCGCTGGCAGGAGTTTTTACCAATACCGAGATTGGATTCCCGCCTTGTACTGCAGAAGCTGCGATGAAGATACTCGAATATTATAATATCGATCCTAAGGGCAAGAATGTAACCGTTATCGGTCGCTCACTTGTAATCGGTCGTCCGGTTGCAATGATGCTTATGCATAAGAATGCAACGGTAACAATATGTCATACAAGAACGGTTGATGTACCTTCAATTACTCGTAAGGCTGAGATTGTTATCGCAGCATCGGGTCAGATGGAATCGGTTAATAAGGAATATTTATCAGAGAGCCAGACGGTTATTGATGTAGGTATCGGTTGGAATGAAGAAAAGCAGAAATTATGCGGAGATGTGCTTTTTGAAGAGGCTGATGGTCTTGTTGAAAAGATTACTCCTGTACCGGGTGGAGTAGGTTCAGTAACGACAAGCGTTCTCGTCTCTCATGTTGTGGAAGCAGCGAATAGATGCGTTAAATAATTGTCTTTACTTTTTATACCATCTAAGGTAATATATAATAGTTGTTTTGTGGGTGTAAGGTTATGAGAAGGATTCTTTAAATGCAGGAAGGAACCGATTTTCATGCAGAATGATAATAGACATATCTTCGTCAGAGGCGGTAAGAGGTTATCCGGCGAGGTATATATAGAAGGATCTAAGAATTCAACTTTAGTATGTATGGCTGCTGCGGCACTTGCCGATAAAGATACGACAGTGACGCTTAATAATGTACCTGATATATCAGACGTGGGCGTAATGGCTGATCTTTTACGTGCTTTGGGTAAGACGGTTACTTATGAAGATGAGACCTTGAAGATTTCCGGCGAGCTTAAGTATGCGGAATTGCCGCGTGAGCTTTGCGGTTCGATTCGCGGGTCGACATATTTCCTTGGAGTTATGATGGCGGGTCTTAATCATGCTTATCTTGGACTTCCGGGTGGGGACAGAATAGGAGATCGTCCGATTGATATTCATCTCGATAATTTAGAGATGATGGGAATGAAGTATAAGCTCGAGGGTGGTGTTGTAGAAGGAACGGCGCCTAACGGACTTAAGGGAATGGATTTGTTTTTACGGTTCCCTTCGGTTGGAGCTACTTGTAATATTATTCTTGCCGCTTCTCGCGCAAAGGGCAAGACGACAATCAGTAACTGCGCGAAGGAACCTGAGATAGTTGATCTTGCGAATCTTCTTACCAAGATGGGTGTGAAGATTACCGGTGCAGGTTCCGATAAGATTACGATTTATGGTTCGGCACCTGTTAAGCAGGATGTTGTACATGACGTGATATCCGATAGAATCGAGACCGGTGTCTTTCTTACGGCTGTTGCGATAACGGGTGGTGATGCGGTTATCAAGAACTGCATTCCGACGCACAATAATCCGCTTATCCAGACGCTTACGAGAGCCGGTGTATTTATTGAATATAATGATAACGAGATTCATGTTGTAAGTACGGGAGTTATAAGTGCTTTGAAGGTTACAACGATGCCTTATCCGGGTGTTGCAACGGATCTTCAGCCGTTACTTACAGTACTTGCTATTAAAGCTGACGGTGAATCGTCTATAACAGACCTTGTATTCCCGGAGAGATTCTCTTATATTTATGAGCTTTCCAAGATGGGTGCCAAGGTTGAGCATAACGGTAACACCGTTAAGATTAAGGGCGTTAAGAAGTTAGACGGCAGTAAGCTTGTAGGTTCCGATATAAGAGCGGCTACAGCGCTTATCTGCGCCGGCTTAATCGCGGACGGAACGACCGAAGTCGAGGGCATGCATCATATTGAACGCGGATATAAGAATTTTGTGGAGAAGCTTAAGGGATTAGGCGCGGAGATAATGGTGAAGTAAATATTTGAATTGATTGACTGCAAGGCATTGTGCCTTGCAGTTTTTTGCGTATACTTACAAAACTCTATTTAAAGAATTTGATAAGTAGCTTGATATTGGACATATACTTATTAAATGCCATTTCTGAAGTATAGTCAGTATCGGCTTTTTTAGGGGCTACTTATTAGATACTGAATTATGCGATTGGTAAGTAGTAGCTTTTATAAAATCATACTGACCGAATAAAGAAAATGAAATTCGGTAAGTATGTTGTGGCATAAATCGGTATCTAATACTTGGAATGATAGAAAAAATGATCAAAAGATTACGTACCGGAAGAATAAAAC
>JAILJL010000012.1 GCA_024694785.1 Lachnospiraceae bacterium | reverse complement strand
TATCGAGCCTGATAAGCAGCCTAAGAAGTATAAATGCGTTAACTCGCATCTTACAATCGAATTAAAAGAGAAAGCCATGCGTTATACCGCTGCTCCTTCCGTTGACAAGAAGAACGGAATCTGGGCCGCAACAGGTATTAATGAAGCAGGCGTCGGAATGACCGCAACAGAGACAATTACGTCTAACCCTCGCGTTCTTTCCGCAGACCCGCTCGTAAAATATGAGAAGGCCAAGGGTAAGAAGAAAGAAGTTATCGGTGGAATCGGTGAGGAAGATATCCTGGTCCTTGTACTTCCTTATATCAAGACCGCCCGTGAAGGCGTCGAGCGCCTTGCCACGCTCCTTGAGAAATACGGAACCTATGAAAGTAACGGAATCGCTTTTAACGACGAAAATGAAATCTGGTGGATGGAGACAATCGGCGGACATCACTATATGGCTAAGCGCGTTCCCGATGATATGTGCGTAATCGCACCTAACCAGTTCGGAATGGATTCATTCGACCTTAAGGATGCATTCGGTGATAAGAAGGCTCATCTTTGCTCCAAAGATTTAAAAGAATTCATTAAGGATAACCACCTTGACTTAAATCAGAACGGCAAATTCAATCCGCGTGATGTATTCGGATCCCATACGGATATGGATCATATCTACAATACGCCTCGCGCTTGGTTCATGGGAAGATATATCACTCCATACAGCCATAAATGGGACGGTCCCGATGCAGAGTTTACTCCTGAATCCGACAACATACCATGGGCACTTGTTCCTGACAGAAAGCTTGCACTTGAAGATGTCCGTTATCTTCTTTCCGGTCACTACCAGGGAACAGACTTTGACCCTTATAAGAATAAGGATACGGGCAAGCGCGGAATGTATCGTTCCATCGGTATCAACAGAACCGGCATTACATCTATCTGCCAGATAAGAGACAATATGCCAAAAGAAATCCGCGGTGTTGAATGGATAGCTTTTGCATCGACTACATTTGACGGATTCATGCCGATATATACCTGCGTTCCGAAGCTTCCTTCCTACATAAGCAATGTCACTCTTGATGCTTCGACAGATAACCTGTATTGGTCCAGCTGCTTTATCGAGACTCTCGCAGACAGCAACTATAATTCCTGCGCTCAGATTATTGAGCGTTATCAGGATGCAATGATGATTGAAGGTAGAAAAGCTCTTCTCGAATATGATAAGAAGATGCTTAAGACTAAGGACTATAAGCTTGCTATAGAAGCCAACGACAAGATTTGTGCCAAGGCAAAAGAGCTTACACAGGATACCTTGAATAAGGTTATGCATCAGGCTCAGCTTCATATGAAGAACGGCTATAACAGAGCAGACAACTAAAAGAAAAAACAATCCCGAAATTGCGTTATGCAACTTCGGGATTTTCTTTAATCTAAATATCTTTACTCCGGAATATTGCTTCTATAATCTGAGCATCAATTCCTTCTCTATAACCTCGCCACCCTTAATATACATTCTCGGGACACGCTTACTTACCGCGCAGGTAAGTTCATAAGGAATCGTACCCGCAATCTCCGAAAGCTTTTCTATAGGATTCTTCTCACCGAATACCTCTACTTCACTTCCGACATCGACTGTCATCATATCGGTTATATCTATCATGCACATATCCATGCAGATCTTGCCGCGAAGAGCCGCCGGGCCTTCCTTCGTATAAAGGCTGCATTTATTGGAAAGCGCACGCAAGAAGCCATCCGCATAGCCGTACGGAAGCACGCCGATTCTGGTCTTCTTATCGGTTACATATATGCCGCCGTAACTTATTGCAGTTCCTTCAGGATATATCTTAATCGTACTTACCGTAGTTTTAAGAGTCATTGCAGGCTTTAAGCCCATCTCCTTTGCAAACTCGCCATATCCGTAGAGAAGTAATCCCGGACGCACCATATCAAGATAAGTCTCAGGATATCTTGCAACCGCTCCCGTATTGGCACAGTGACGGATCTTGAACTTAACGCCCTTCTCTTCCACTTTGTCTATAACATTCTTAAAAAGCTCGAACTGATGCTTCGTGTAATCATCCGCAGCTTCCCCGAATTCATCGGCTTCCGCAAAGTGGGTGAAAATTCCTTCCGCATATAATCCCGGAAGGTTGCAAGCTTCAACTATTCCTTCAACTCCTGTATCAAATAAACCGTTATCACAAAGGTACCCGAGTCTGGACATTCCGGTATCAACTTTTATATGAATCTTAAGCGTTCCCCCGCAATTAACGGCTTCCCGGCTATACTCATCAGCCTTTGCCTTACAGGTTACAGCCTGAGTTATGTCATACTTAATTAATTCCCCTACCTGCTCCTTCGGAGTGTGACCGAGTATAAGAATAGGCATCTTGATTCCGTTAACACGAAGTTCAAGCGCTTCATCAGCAGAAGATACCGCTAAGTAATCCGCACCTTCTTCAGCAAGAAGTTTTGATACCTGCACGCTTCCGTGGCCATACGCATCTGCTTTTACAACTCCTAAGAATTTCACTTCTTTACCGATTTTCTCTTTTATCTTTCTATAATTATAGGCGATAGCATCAAGATTCACTTCCGCCCATGTACGTCTAAGATCTGATTCCATCTTAATCCCTCCACTTAATCTCCCTTATATCCTTGAGTATTCCCATGGTCTCTCGAACCATTGCATTAAGTATATATAGCTTATCATTCTTACCCGCGATCCCGCTTATCTTACAAGGTATGGCTTTTCTTGCAAGACCTAAGCCACGGAATAGATGATAATTATTGGTAACTATTATAACCGAGACATCCGACATATCTGTGCCGGATTCTCTGTCCTTAATAATATCATAGCAAAACGCGATATTATCATCGGTATCTTCCGCATTATCTTCCGCGATAAGACGCTCTGCCGATATTCCTCTTGATATTAAGTAATTTACTCCGCCGGTTCCTTCTGCTATTGGCTCATTATACCCTTGCATTCCGGACACTATGCAGATTGAGTCGGGATTATTGATAAGATACTCATACGCCGCATCAAGTCTGTATTTAAAAGCGGTACTCGGACCCGAAGTCTTCATCTGCGCACCTAAGACAATTACATAGTCGGCGTTTTTATTGCCCTTGTCCGAAAAATGGCTTAACATCATTACCTGCGCGGTCAAAAATACTGCTAACCCTATTCCGATTACAGTATATGCTGCAATTCTTATCGGCTTGGGAACTTTGGCCCATCTTGCCTTCCCCGCCAAGAAAAAAAGCATAAGGAAAAACAATGTTCCCATAACCCAGATTATATATGAACTTGTGCCGCTTCCGACCATATATA
>JAILJL010000003.1 GCA_024694785.1 Lachnospiraceae bacterium | reverse complement strand
GAGAAGAATAAGCTCGTTGTAGGTACACAGTGCCGTATCCTTTATCAGGATGCTTACGGACGTCGTGATATCGCACTTAGATTTAACAAGATGGTTCGTGACGGAGAAATCGGACCTGTTATGCTTGGTCGTGACCACCATGATACAGGCGGAACTGATTCACCTTACAGAGAGACATCCAATATCTACGATGGTTCCAATATCACTGCAGATATGGCTATTCAGTGTTATGCAGGTAACGCAGGCCGCGGAATGAGCCTTGTTGCTCTTCATAACGGTGGTGGTGTAGGTATCTCCAAGGGTATTAACGGTGGATTCGGTCTTGTATTGGACGGTTCCGAGCGTGTAGATGAGATATTAAATAAGGCTATACCGTGGGATACAATGATCGGTGTAGGTAGAAGAAACTGGGCAAGATGCGAGCATTCCATCGAGACTGTTGCCGAATATAACAAGATAACCAACGGAACAGATCATATTACCATTCCGTATATTGCTTCCGATGACCTTATTGAAAAGGTCTGCAATGAGAAGGGAATCAAATAATGAGAACAATTATTAAGAATGCGTCAGAGCTTGTCACCTGTAAAGGTGGCGTTAAGTATGGTAAAGCAATGAGCGATGTCGGAATTATTAAGGACGGAGCACTTGTAATCGAAGACGATAAGATAATAGCAGTAGGTACAACCGAAGAAATCCTGGCAAAGTACGATAACGGCGATGATATGGTAATAAATGCCGCAGGCAAAACGGTAATGCCGGGATTCGTGGATTCGCATACTCACTTTATTTTCGGAGGTTATAGAGCGGATGAATTCTCATGGCGCTTAAAGGGCGACAGCTACATGTCCATAATGGAACGTGGCGGCGGTATCGCTTCAACCATGAAGGCTACGCGTGCGGCATCCTTCGACGAATTATACAGCGAAGGAGAAAAGCGCTTGAACCGTATGCTTTCTTACGGTGTTACAACCGTTGAGGGAAAGAGCGGTTATGGTCTTGATAAGGATACGGAGCTTCGTATGCTTCGTGTTATGAAGAAGCTTAATGAGAATCATGCGGTTGATATAGTTCCTACTTTCTTAGGTCCGCATGCGACTCCGCCTGAGTACAAGGGACGTGATATGGACTTTCTTAAGTTTAACTTAGAGGAAGTAATGCCTGAGGTTAAGGCTGAGAATCTGGCGGAGTTTGCTGATATCTTCACGGAGAAAGGTGTGTTCTCGATTGAGGATTCAACTTACTATCTTGAAGAAGCAAAGAAGCTTGGATTTAAGCTTAAGGTTCATGCGGATGAAATGTATGATCTTGGCGGTGCATTGATGGCTACTAGGGTCGGATGTACTTCAGCAGATCACTTACTTATGGCATCTGATGAAAGTATCGAGGCATTATCTAAGAGTAAGACAATGGCTACACTTTTACCTGCAACTGCATTTTCGCTTGGAGCTGAATATGCAAGGGGCCGCAAGATGATTGATATGGGTGCGGCTGTAGCTATTGCATCCGATTATAACCCGGGAAGCTGCCATACCTGCTCGATACCGCTTATTATTGCGATATCCTGTATCTATATGCACCTTACAATAGAGGAAGCAATAACGGCGCTTACGATTAACGGTGCTGCAGCTTGCGGAAGAGACAGTCTTGTCGGAAGTCTGGAGGCAGGCAAGAAGGCTGATATCTTGATTTTGGAGAAGCCTTCGATTAATTTCCTTCCTTATTGTACGGCTATGAATATTGTAGAATCGGTAATCAAAGACGGTACACTTGTAAAGGGCTAATATAACGAGTTTTTTGATTAGTTATGTTATTTCAGCCGAAGAATAAGTGAAATATATGGGCAGGTCGATTAATCGACCTGCCCTTTTACGTACTGATGGCTCAATATATCATTTGGTCCGTAGCTGAAAAAGTAAAAAGCTACGTACTATAAAATAGAATAATCTGTCCGGTAGGTAGATACATGCATTTGAAGTGGATCTATAATCCCGAATTGGCTGAAGAATACACGGAGTGTGCCGGAGAGCGCATCATAGGAAACGAAGTGCTTTCTTATATTCCGCAATTCACAGAAAATTCAGATAACTATGATAGCATAATATTTGTAGTATTATGCAGCTCCGGCTAAGATACAAGGAGGTATTATTATGGTTGGAACAAACGGAATCAATAAGAGCACTAACACATATGTAAGTGTGCCATCAGCTGTCAAAAAGGGAGTTAAAACAGCTGATGTAAAAAAGACAGCCGTTGACTCTGAAATAAAGTCAAGCGAATCGAAGTTGTCCGATAAGGCGAAGGCTTATCTCGAGAACTTGAGAAAGCAATATGGCGATTATGATTTTGTTATTGCTGATGAAGGCGATGACAAGGCAGCTTTAATCAACAGAAGCAATAAGGAATTTTCCGTAGTATTTTCGAGTGAAGAGCTTGAGAAAATGGCAACTGATGAGAATTATGCAAATGACCAGATGCATAAGGTTGATACCGCTGTTAAGATGTCGAGGCGAATCAATGAATTGTTCGGATTCGAACAGAACTGGGGCAATGGCGAAGATAAGGGTTCAATAACCGAGATTGCCATAACTTTTAATGAGGATAATACAATTTCAATCTTTGCAAACCTTGAGAAGATGAATGCAAAATCGCGTGAAATTATGGAGAAGAACGCAGAAGAGCGTGCAGAGACTAAGAAGGCTGAAGAGGCTAAGATGAAGAGCAATCCTTATTTCAAGCCTGAAGATATAATGATTAAGAGAACGAGACTTGAAGCCTCATCTGAAGAAGAGCTTATCGATAAGATTATGAATCTTGATTGGGAGAGTGTACAGGAAGTTCCGATTACGATAGGTGATAAGATTAATTATTCTGTATAGA
>JAILJL010000173.1 GCA_024694785.1 Lachnospiraceae bacterium | reverse complement strand
GATTCCTTGAATGTATCTGCGGCTGCAGCTATTGCATTTTGGGAATTCAAAAATTGCAATTGATAGCCCGTATTCTCGATGCTATAATATACATGAAATAAGCTTTCAGGAGGGAAAAGTTATGCATTTTATAGGCACATTGATATCAGGCGCTTTGGCCGGATGGCTGGCAGGCAAGGTTATGAATAGCGACGGGGGAATTATTCGCAACATAATTCTCGGACTTGTCGGCGGAGTTGTGGGAGGATTCCTTGGCGGACTTATCGGAGTAGGTGCAACAAGCTGGGTTGGAGGAATTCTAATTTCAGTTGTAGGCGCTTGCGTCTTAATTTGGATTGCTCGTAAATTGTTTTAGACAACGAGGCTGTACCGATTATGGTACAGCCTTTAATTCTATGTGAAAAGTATTGACAAAATATATTGTACGCAATATAATAGTGTCAAATATAAATGGGATTATGTTACTTAGTCGTGTTGAAGCTATAGGAGAGTGAGCATGGAAAGGATTAAAGTAAGATACTGTTCAAGAACCAAAGCGGGAAATACAAGAAGAATAGCGGAAAGTATAGCGGAGGGAGCAGGAGTTACTGCAATAAGTATCGATGATGAACCGAAGCTTATAGGAAAGACAGACATTCTTTTCCTTGGCGGAGCGCCTTACGCCAATATAATGGCGCCGGAACTTCGAAAGTATGCAGAGAGTATCGAACCTGAAACTGTCGGACGTATTGTACTTTTTACAACTTCTAACTGGTCAAGGAGAACAGTACATGCGTTACGGAAGATTTTTAACGAAAAGAATATACCTGTGGCGGATAAGTTTTTCTATGCCCATATGCTCAACATAGACGGGAAGCTTGAAGCCGCAGTAAGATTCGGTAGAGAGAATTGTAATTAATATTGGTAAAGGAGTTACATAGCGATGAATGCGAGTTCAAAATTAAGAAGATGTTTTAGTTATACCTTAAAGACAATCGTAATTATAGCCGCTGCTGTCGGAGTTTTCTTAAGTGCATATGCCGGAAGGAACACTTTCATGGGCGGAAGCAGAGTATTCATGTACTTTACCATTCAATCAAATATCGCAGTGGCACTTATCAGTTTGATCGGATGCTGCTTAATGTTAACGAAGAAAAAGGTCGGTGAAGCCTGGCATGTGATCCAGTTCGTGGGAGCTGTTGCAATCACTCTTACAGGCATTGTATTCGGATTCGTGCTTGCACCTACACTTGGAGTTAACGCATGGAATGTCCAGAATACCCTTACACATGTTGTAGTGCCGATAGCTGCTGTTGTAGATTTCCTTATAGTAGCTTATGGCGAGAATATCAGAAAGAAAAATGTAATCTACGTAATAATCCCGCCGATACTTTATGCAATCTATGCAGCAATCGGATATGTGCGGGGCTGGGACTTTGCACTTGGAATTAATTACCCGTACTTTTTCTTAAACTGGGGAAGTCCTGCCGGAGCATTCGGTTTTACCAAGGAAATGCCATATATGGGAACCGCTTGGTGGATACTGGCATTACTTATATTCTTAATCATTGTAGGTTGTTGTTATCTTATGATAATTAACATAAATCGAAAGAACAGACGATAAGAGTCAATAATTTAATCAGGAGGAAATATTATGAGCACATTAGTAACTTATTTCAGTGCAGAAGGAAACACCGCGAGAATCGCCAAAGAATTCGCCGCATCCATATCTGCAGACATATTCGAAATCGTTCCGAAGGAGCCGTATACGGCGGCAGACATCAACTGGAAGAATCCGCTTTCAAGATGCAATAAAGAGCAGTTTGGCAGTAAAGAGGTTCCGGTGGAAGGTACAATCGCAGAGTTCGACAAGTATGATACGATATACATCGGATTCCCGATCTGGTACGGAGCTGCCCCTAGAGTAATATATACATTCTGCAAGGATTATGATTTTAAGGGTAAGAAAGTATATGCATTCGCAACATCGGGCGGAAGCGGAATAGGTAAGACCGCCGAGAAGCTTGCACCATATGTAGAAGGCGCTGCATCTTTGGATGCGAAGATTATTAAGAACGTGGATGATCTCACAAATTATTAATACTGGAAAGAGGGAGCTGTATTTGCAGCTTCCTTTTTGTTATAATAACCCTATGCATTAGCTTAGTCAATCAATTGCATAATGCAGTATGGTTAGTATAGAAATAGGAGCCTTAGGAAATGAAACTTTTATCATGATTTGTTTGGTCTTGATGTGGTTCTTGATAATGATGGGAATTTGATCGAAGTTGGAACGCCGATATAAATCCGTTTTATTCTAGTCTTGAAAAAACTGAGTACTCATAACATCTTTTAATCGCAGATTAAACAAATGGTTCACAAATTATGCATAGAATTATCTGTATATCATACATGATTTGGAGGCGATAAAATGAAGGTAAGACAGATATCTATGTCTACTAGAATTTTTATTCTTGTTACGATGTTGTTGCTGGTTTCGGATTTTGTAATCGGTGCTTTCTTTTATTCGAGAACCAAGGCGCTTCTAACCAATCAGGTACTAGATAATACATTAAGCAGTGCCAAGATTGCAGCCAGAGAGGTTCACGGAAAAGAATTGAATTCAATCGAATTCGGAGATACTTCAAGTGAGAATTATAAGACTGTCTTAAGCGACCTTACTGAGATCAGAAATGTCAGCAATATAGAGTATATATATGCTGTTAAACCAAGTGGTACAGATCTTCTTTATTCGGTTGATGCTGATGAAGAAGTTACCAGCGGTGAAGTTTTCAAGGCTATAGGGAAATATCAGCAGCAGGCCCTTGATGGTGAAGCGAGCATAGATCCTAATCCATATACAGATGAATACGGAACCCACTTTACCGCTTATTGTCCTGTATATGATAATGGCGAAGTAATCGCGGTTCTATGTATGGACAGCAGCTATTCCTTGATAAAGGACCCGGTACAGGGAACTTTGTTCATGATAATTTCCATA
>JAILJL010000169.1 GCA_024694785.1 Lachnospiraceae bacterium | reverse complement strand
CCCATAGGGATGAAGAGTACGAGTATATATCTTACGGTTCGTACAAGGTGCGAGGCAAGGGTTTGCGAAGCACGGAATTCCGGACTAAACGGCATCTTAAGGAGCATATTTATACCGAAATAGAGGGCCAAAGCTCCGGCCATTCTTAAGATTCCGACGAAGATATTCTTGGGTTTGTCAAACTTAACGAATCTTTCTTCAAAAAGATCTGCGGCAAAGATGCCTATCATCATTCCGTAGTTTGAATAATAGTCCGTTGTCTTGCAGAAGAAGAAGCCCGGGAGAAAAGCAGTAATCCAGATAATGTAGATTATATAGCGCTTTTTGATAAACTTCTCCATAAGGGTGATTAACAGTATACTTCCTATACCGATTGCCCAACCGACAAGAACATCAGTCGGATAATGAACACCGAGACAGAATCTTGATATGCCCACCAATAAGATTATAATAGCAGCAATGATTGAAATCGGGGTTTTCTTAATTGCAAAAGCCGTTCCTCCGTAGATTGAAGAACTTCCGGTGGAATGTCCGCTTGGGAAGGAATATCCTTGTGAAGCTATATCATATAGGTCGCTTTTAGAATCGACCGGCTTAAGGCAATTAACATTCTCGTGAACGAAGTAAGGGCGAAGTCTGCATGCGATATTTTTAATAAACGGGAAGAAGCAGCTTGCGATGGCGTAGCGTCTTGCTACGTATTTGGCAGTTTCTTTGTCGTAGATGAAATAAAGGATGCACATAACGCCGATTAGAATTATTTCTTCACCGAACGCCGAGCAGATTGACATGAAGGAAGCGCCGAAGCTTCCGAGGTGTGACTGGAGCCACTCTATAAGAGCAGGTTCCCAGCTGAAATAAAACATGTTACCCATAACTTGAACTCCTGAATTTTTTATTTATTATAGCATATTGGCTTTTACAATAATTACATATAAGTATTTAAATAAATTCAATGCATATTCGTATGGTAAAAAAAATTTTCTATGTTATAATAAAAGTTAGCTGGTAATGACTTTATTATAGTCATTACAATAATACCGATTTTTAATAATTTAGGAGGATCATTATGTCAGTTAAAGTAGCGATTAATGGTTTTGGACGTATCGGACGTCTTGCATTCAGACAGATGTTTGGAGCAGAAGGATATGAGGTAGTAGCAATCAATGATCTTACAAGCCCTAAGATGCTTGCACATCTTCTTAAGTACGACAGTGCTCAGAAGAAGTATGATCTTGCTGATACAGTAACAGCAGGTGAAGATTCAATCACTGTTGATGGTAAGACAATTAAGATCTATGCAGAGACAGACGCAGCTAACTGCCCTTGGGGACAGCTCGGCGTAGACGTAGTTCTTGAGTGTACAGGTTTCTATACTTCCAAGGAAAAAGCATCTGCACATATTAAGGCAGGCGCTAGAAAGGTTGTTATTTCCGCACCGGCAGGAAACGATCTTCCTACAGTAGTATACAATGTTAACCACAATATTTTAAAGGCATCTGATGATATCATTTCAGCAGCAAGCTGTACAACAAACTGTCTTGCACCTATGGCTCAGGCATTGAATAAGTATGCACCTATTCAGTCAGGTATCATGCAGACAATTCACGCTTACACAGGCGATCAGATGACTCTTGACGGACCGCAGAGAAAGGGCGACCTTCGTCGTTCACGTGCTGCAGCAGTTAATATCGTTCCTAACTCAACAGGAGCAGCTAAGGCAATCGGCCTTGTTATTCCTGAGTTAAACGGTAAGTTAATTGGTGCTGCGCAGAGAGTTCCGGTACCTACAGGTTCAACAACAATCCTTATCGCAGTAGTTAAGGGTAAGGATATCACAGTTGACGGTATCAACGCAGCTATGAAGGCAGCTTCAAACGAGTCATTCGGATATAACGTAGAAGAAATCGTATCTTCCGATATTATCGGTATGAGATATGGCTCATTATTCGATTCAACTCAGACAATGGTATCTAAGATTGACGACGATACATATCAGGTACAGGTTGTTTCATGGTATGATAACGAGAACAGCTACACAAGCCAGATGGTTCGTACAATTAAGTACTTCTCAGAGTTAAAGTAATTAAATGACTCTAATTAAAAGGGTCCGGTCTTACATGGGCCGGACCCTAATTTATTGATAAGGAGTGTATATATGGCATTAAATAAGCTTTCTGTTGATGATATCAACGTTAAAGGAAAAAGAGTATTGGTTCGTTGCGATTTCAACGTACCGTTAAAAGAAGGCAAGATTACCGACGACACACGTATCACAGCTGCTCTTCCGACAATCAATAAGTTACTTAAGGATGGCGGCAAGGTTATTCTTTGCTCACATCTCGGTAAGGTTAAGAATGGTCCTAACGAAGGCGAATCGCTTGCACCTGTTGCAGAGCGTCTGTCGGAAAAGCTCGGAAAGAAAGTTAATTTCGTATCCGACTATAATGTAACCGGTGATGCGGCAACAGCAGCAGTTAATGCAATGGCTGAAGGCGATGTTGTGCTTTTACAGAATACCCGCTTTAGAGGCGAGGAAGAGACCAAGAACGGTGAGAAGTTCTCCAAGGAACTTGCAGATCTTGCGGACTTCTATGT
>JAILJL010000165.1 GCA_024694785.1 Lachnospiraceae bacterium | reverse complement strand
TTATCGAACATTTCAAGAAGCATCTCAAACTTAGGACGAAGAAGATCTGCCTGCTTCATCATATGAGCACGAAGTCCGTTGATATCTTTGAAGAATCTTACGTGACGAAGCATATTAACCTTGTCGTAAGAAATTGCCTGTGCATTCATAAGCTTCAATATATCGTCAATATTCTTCTTGGATGCCGCTATAGCAGAGATACCTGCGCCTGCAAGTGACATCTTGGATGTAGATGCAAACTCATATACCATATCAGGATTGCCTGCCTTCTTGCACTCTTCCATAATAGGAAGGAGCTTGTCCTGCTTATCCGCATAGAGATGATGCTCTGCATAAGCATTGTCCCAATAGATTCTGAAGTCTTCTGCTGCCGGCTTAAGATTAGCGAATCTCTTAACTGTCTCATCAGAATATGTAATACCCTGAGGATTGGAATACTTAGGTACGCACCAGATACCCTTAACTGAAGCATCGTTATTAACGTACTTTTCTACCATATCCATATCAGGACCTGTTGGTGTCATTGGAATATTAATCATTTCGATTCCGAAATGCTCTGTAATTGTAAAGTGTCTGTCATATCCCGGTACAGGGCATAAGAACTTAACCTTATCAAGCTTGCACCAAGGTGTTGAACCAAGCACACCATGTGTATAAGCACGGCAGATTGAATCATACATAAGAGTAAGGGATGCGTTACCACCGATTATAATCTCATCCATGCCGCACTCCATAACCTTGCTCATAAGCTCTTTGGCTTCTGTAATACCGCTTAACACACCATAGTTACGTACATCACCGTCAACAGACTTGAAATCCGATTTGCTTGTAAGTACATCTAAGATAGGTGATGAAAGATCAAGCTGTGCTGTTGATGGCTTACCACGTGCCATGTTAAGTGTAAGCCCCATCTGCTGATACTTCTCGTAAAACTCTTCAAGACTTGCCTTCTCCTTAAGGAGTTCTTCCTTTGACATTGTTTCGTAATTCATATTTAATCCCCCATATAATATTATTCGGTGCCCCGAAAATATGCACAACCGTGTATTAATAATTAAAACACTTTATCACTGTTACTTCAAGCCAATTCGCAATTAATTCTTATCTTTTTCTTTAATCTTATTGAAATATTTTATAATTTCTTTTTCGTATCCTATATTGCCCGGA
Organism: Lachnospiraceae bacterium; assembly: GCA_024694785.1. GTDB lineage: Bacteria > Bacillota > Clostridia > Lachnospirales > Lachnospiraceae > XBB1006. The sequence goes on along the minus strand of JAILJL010000165.1, from coordinate 1,162 downwards.
TCGAAGATTACTTCATTCGTCAGCCCGTCAGGTAAATACTGCTGCTCAACGTAGTGATTCGGAAAATCATGCGCATACTTATATCCTATGCCGTGTCCAAGCTTATCCGCACCTCCGTAATGGTGGTCCTGTAAATGCGTCGGCACTTTCTCGTTAGGATTATTAGCTACTATATCATTCGCCTTAAATATCGCATTAACGCAGGAATTACTCTTTGGTGCAGTCGCCACGTAGTTAACCGCTTCGGAAAGAATAATCTGTGATTCCGGCATACCGACACGCTCAACTGCCAATGCTGCTGACACCGCAACCTGTAAAGCATTAGGGTCTGCAAGTCCCACATCCTCCGCAGCGCAAATCATAATACGGCGTGCAATGAACTTAATGTCTTCTCCCGCAGTCAACATCTTCGCAAGATAGTAAGTCGCGGCATCGGGATCCGACCCTCTCATGCTTTTAATAAAAGCAGATATCGTATCGTAATGATTATCTCCATCCTTATCATACTTTAATGCCCGCTTCTGAATACACTCGGATGCCACATCCATGGTTATATGAATCTTGCCGTCTTCCGAACGCTCGGTAGTTAAAACTCCAAGCTCCACCGCATTTAATGCGGACCTGGCATCTCCCGACGACATATCGGCCAAGAAATCCACAGCATCATCATCTATAACCGCGTTATACGCACCCATACCGCGTTCCTCATCCTCTATAGCCCGGCGGATAAGAACTTTTATATCATCAGGCGTAAGACGCTTTAATTCGAATATGATAGAACGGGATAAAAGTGCTCCGTTCACCTCGAAATAAGGATTCTCGGTTGTTGCTCCTATAAGTATAATCGTACCGTCTTCCACGAAAGGAAGAAGGTAATCCTGCTGCGCCTTATTGAATCTATGTATCTCGTCGATAAATAGAATCGTCTTCTTGCCATACATGCCGAGGTTATCCTTCGCAATTGCAACAACCTCTTCCATGTCCTTCTTGCCCGCGGATGTCGCATTAATCTGCTTAAAGTCGGCAGACGTGGTATTGGCGATAACACGCGCAATTGTAGTCTTACCGGTTCCCGGGGGGCCGTAAAAGATTACGGATGATAACTTATCAGCCTTGATTGCACGATAGAGGAGCTTATCCTTACCGATAATATGCTCCGGTC
>JAILJL010000123.1 GCA_024694785.1 Lachnospiraceae bacterium | reverse complement strand
CGATGCTATGGCACTTGGAGCTATCCAGGCTATCGATGCAGCAGGACGTACAGTCGGTACGGATATTTTCCTGGTAGGTGTTGATGCTTTAACAGAAGCTTGTGAATTCGTAATCTCCGGTAAGATGACAGGTACTGTATTTAACGATCATATTGCACAGTCACATGGTGCAGCTGATTGCGCAGTTAAGTTCATTAAGGGCGATAAGGTTGACATTTATGTAGGATGCGACTATGTAAAGGTTACAAAGGATAACGCTCAGAAGATTCTTGATTCATTAAAGTAAATCAATATAATCAGTAATACATTTAAGGGTGCGGTAGCTTTAAGCGCCGCACCCGATTTTTAAGAAAGAATTGTACAGACAAAAAATAAGGGGGAACAGCATGGCAGAGTATAAACTTGAATTAAAAGGCATATGTAAGTCATTCCCTGGTGTAAAAGCACTTGACAAGGTCAATCTTGCTATCAGACCCGGTACGGTACATGCTCTTATGGGCGAGAACGGCGCCGGTAAATCAACATTGATGAAATGCCTCTTCGGCCTATATCATATGGATGCAGGCGAGGTGTATTTGGATGGAGAGAGAATAGAGATATCAAATCCTGATGAGGCAATGACCAAGTATGGTATAGCGATGGTGCATCAGGAATTACAACCGGTATTGGCACGTTCCGTTGCGGAGAACTTTTTCATAGGTCGATATCCGGTACATAAATGGGGCCCATTTCAGGTTATAGATCATAAGACTATGAATGCGGAATGTGAGAAATGGCTTCATGAGATAGGAATGTCATTTGATCCGAAGGTGCCGCTCGGTAAATTGTCAGTAGGACAGATGCAGTCTGTTGAGATTGCGAGAGCGGTATCGATGAATGCGAAGGTAGTTATTCTTGATGAGCCGACGTCTTCATTATCGGATAATGAAGTTGAAATATTATTCAGAATGATGAACGACCTTAGAGATAAGGGCGTTTCTATGGTATATATATCTCATAAGATGGATGAAATAAAGCGTATAGCTGATGACGTAACCATAATGAGAGACGGAACGTATATAGGTACATGGAAAGCGGATGAATTGTCTACGGATGACATTATTGCAAAGATGGTGGGACGTACGCTGACCAATATCTATCCTGAGAGAACCAATACCCCGGGCGATGTAGTTATGGAAGTTAAGGATTTTACGTCCATACATTCAAGGTCATTCCGCAATGCAAGCTTTACATTAAAAAAGGGCGAGATATTAGGATTTGGCGGACTTGTAGGAGCCCAGAGAACAGAGCTTATGGAAGGAATCTTCGGTATAAGAAATATCGTTAAGGGTGAAGTAATAATTAATGGTAAGAAGGTTAAGATCAGGAATCCAAAAGAAGCAATGGACGCCGGAATCGGACTTATAACTGAAGACAGACGTGGAAATGGTATATTCGGATGCTTATCCGTTAAGGATAACGTAGGTGTATCAATATACAATAAGTATTTAAGAGGCGGCTTCGTGCTTAATCACAAGAAGATAGATGAAGTTGTGACCGGCAGTATAGACAAGCTCAGAATCAAGACACCGAGTATGAAACAGCATGTGGCCAATCTCTCCGGTGGTAATCAGCAGAAGGTAATCGTAAGCAGATGGCTTGCGACGGATCCGGAAGTACTTATCATGGATGAACCGACCCGAGGAATCGATGTCGGTGCCAAGCATGAAATCTATGAGATTATGAATCAGCTGGCAGCCGAAGGCAAAGCGATAATAATGGTCTCATCGGAAATGCCGGAACTTATCGGAATGTCGGATCGTATATATGTAATGTGTGACGGAAGAATCACGGGAGAAATCGACAAGCGTGAGGAAATGACGCAGGAAAACATTATGAAATATGCGACAGCATTTAATTAAGTTAAGAAGGAGAGACAAAATGGAGAAGACAAAACAGCAGAAGATTAAAGACTTCCTTATCAATAACGGTGTTATTATCATCATGCTCATACTTGTTGTATATACGGGAATCAGTAAGAGCAGCTTCCTTACCGGTAATAACCTTATGAATATTCTCATGAATATGAGCTCGAGACTTGTAATAGCACTCGGAATCGCAGGATGCGTTATTACCGCAGGATGCGACCTTTCCGCAGGACGTATGATCGGTCTTGCGGCATGTATCGCAGGTACGCTTTTACAGCGAGTTGATTATACGGGCAAATTCTTCCCGAATCTTAAGCCGCTGTTTCCGAATGCGCCGGTACTTGATGTTATACTTGTACTTATAATCGTTATGGCAATTACATCATGCTTTGGAGCAATAACGGGTTCGTTTATCGCATTCCTTAATGTACCGCCGTTTATTGCAACTCTTGCAATGATGGAAATTGTTTATGGTATTGCACTTATATATACCAACGCAACTCCTCTTGGCGGATACCTTGAGGCGTATACCAAGGTTGCAACAGGTAAGTTCCTTGGGGTAAGCCCTCTTATCTGGATTGCGATTATAGTTGCAATAATTACCTGGTTTATCTTTAATATGACAAGACACGGCAAGTACATGTACGCAATCGGTGGCAACCCGCAGGCAGCGGAAGTAGCCGGTGTTCCTGTTAAGAAGACCCTTGTACTTATCTATATGAAGGCAGCAGCTATGTACGGACTTGCAGGATTCATGCTTGGCGCCAAAGCCGGCGGAGCATCAGTTAACCTGGGACTTGGTTACGAGATGGAAGCAATCGCCGCTTGTACAATCGGTGGAGTATCTGTAACGGGTGGACGTGGTAAAGTTACATCAGCGATTGTTGGTGTAGCGGTATTCGAACTTTTGAAGGCTGCATTGCAGTTCCTCGGTATGAACGCATACACGCAGTACATTGCAATCGGTATCGTAATCTTTATTGCTATTTCAATCGATATCAGAAAATACGTGGCTAAGAAGTAAAGACGGAGGATATGGAAAAAGCATGGAACTAATGGGAATTCCGATTCTGATAGCGGTTATTTGCATTGTATACGGATTAAGGCTTATAATTACCAGAGACAGCAGCTGCATAAGATCTAAGGATTCTGCGGTACCCAAAGATGACAGAACATATTCTTTATATGCAGGATTGCTTATGTTGGGATTTGCTGTCGCGAGTATGTTGATGGGTGTCTTACTTATCACGGTGGGCAAAGAAGCAGCGCTGATTGAGATGGTGGTATCCGTAATTGCGGTACTCATTGCATATAGCGAACTTGGCAAAAGAAGCGGAATGAAGTAATTGATAACGAATAAACCGGGACAGTAATTGCCCCGGTTTTTCTTATTTGTAAGATATATTTTTTGTTTTATGTGATATTACTTAATCATGAGACGAATAATTTCGTCGTTGGTGCCGACCATTCCTTCTCTTGCAAGACATCCGATGTTGTTGATGGTCTCTTCAATGTTGGAACCTACCAATCCGTCACCGCATTCGAAAGCCACATCGCCTTTGGCCATGAAGAAGGATAAAAGCGCTGTATCAACTGATTCCGCAATCTTAGCGGCGCATGAAGCCTTCGCACCGTCGCAAACCATACCGGAGATAATGCAGATTGCATTTGATACGGTTTTTTTGATTACTTCGCATGAAGCACCGGTAAGATAGGCGATTCCTGCCCCTGCGCCCGCCCCTGCGCTAACCGCACCGCAATAAGCGGATAGACGTCCGATAGGTGTTTTCTCATGTATTGCCACAAGATTTGAAAGCGCAAGAGCACGATACATTGTGTTTTCCGTAGATTTAAGTTCGCGGGCATATATAACAACAGGAACGGAAGCGGTAATGCCCTGGTTACCCGATCCCGAATTAATTACTACGGGCAGCTCGCAGCCATTCATTCTTGCGTCGGAGCCTGCTGCGGCATATGCTTTGGCACGTGTTCTTATGGAACTGTCCATTGCAAGCAGGAATTTGCCTATATTGGCACCATAATTGCCGCGTAAGCCTTCCTCCGCAATAGTCATATTATATTCAATCTGGCGGTCCAATATAGGTCGTACATCATCCACGTTAAGGCTTTGCACGAAATCATAGATACTTTCCATTGTAAGGATGGAGTGATCTGTTTCGTTTGAGATATTTTCTTCGGAGGATTCGAGCTTATAAAGAACCTTACCATCAAGTTCTTTTAGGATGATATTGGTATGAGCGTCTGCTATTCGTACCTTTGATTCGTGGTTCTTGCTTTTAAGAGTGATAATGATATCGAAAGTATGTCCAAGATTAATATGTTTAATGTCAAAAGTGCATTTATTGAGATAATCGTTAATCTTACTTATCTCTTCGTCGGTGACGTCCGACAGAACCTCGAGTTCTTTGTCTGCGTTACCGGCAATGATTCCTGCCGCAACTGCTGCGGGAATTCCTTTTAAATGGCCTGTATGCGGGACATATACTGATTTAACGTTCTTTATAAGGGAACCGCTTGCTTCGATTATAACCTCATCCGGTAACTCCGGGATAAGGCTGCGAGCCGTTGCTGCCGCATAGGCGAGAGCGATTGGCTCTGTGCAGCCCATAGCAGGCTTTAATTCTTCTTTGAGTATCTGTACGAACGACTTATAAATTGTCGATTTACAGTCCATATAGGTTCCTCCCTTTAATTTCATAAGAATTTCAAAATAAAATCATACGAAGATAGTTGATTATTAATATATAATAATGTAACATATAAAACATCACAATAGTATTTTATGTTTTTTATTTATGTAATAAAAAGTATTTAGGATTCCGGAAAGAGAGGAAGCAGCATGGAGATAAGAGAGTTAATTACTTTTTTACAGGTAGCGGAAGAGGAGAGCTTCTCCAAGGCAGCCGTAAGTCTGGGATATACGCAGGCTGCGGTAACGATTCAGATGAAGCATTTAGAGCAGGAGTTTAAGACGCCGCTCTTTGATCGTATAGGAAAGAAGACGATTCTTACAGAGGCGGGTAAAGCTTTTTTACCTAAGGCACAGACAATTCTTCATGATATTAGCGAAGCGAAGGAATTCATAACGTCTCACAGCGAAGTCTCCGGAGAAATCAAGATAGGTACGACGGAATCGATGGCAGCGGTGCTTTTACCGGGTCTTATCAGTAAGTATCACGAGAAATTTCCGGATGTTAATATCAAGGTTACGCTTGATTCCCCGGAAGTATTGTTTGAGCTTATGAATAAGAATCTTGTTGACTTCTGTTATTTCCTTGATAAGAAAGTATACAGTAATAACTTTAACAAGATCCTTGAGCGTCCGGAGCACGTGGTAATTGCAGCGTCCAAGGACCATCCGCTTGCAGACAGAAAGGTTGTGTCCATAGATGAGCTTCTTAAGTATGAGTTCATCCTTACGGAGCGCGACGCAAGCTACAGATATATAATCGAGCAGCATCTTGCTTCGATGGAGAAGACGATTAAGCCGTTCCTTGAGATAGGAAATACGGAATTTATAGCAAATTATCTTATGAACAATACGGGAATTACGGTATTGCCGTATTTCGTTGTATCCGATGCAATTAAGAAGGGCAAGCTTGTGGGAGTTAATGTTCCGGAGCTTATGGGCCCGGATTCGCCGCTTATGGTATATCGTCAGCTTATATATCATAAGAATAAATGGGTCACACGTTCGATGCAGGCATTCTTCGATATGATAGTTACCGGTACGGGAAGAGGACGCACGGGCAAATAGAGATAATTACATGAAAGAAGGTGTTGATCATGAAGATTGCGGCTATCTTAGAGCAATACAACACTGACCAGTTACGTGAATATCTTGCGCAGCTTCATCTTGTGGCTCCGGCCAACAGAACCAAACAGGCGTTGATCGATGAACTGTCGGGGTTCCTGCTTAGGCCGAAGGTTATGATGGAGAGATTATCCGTTATATCCGAGGATGATATGGATCTTCTCATGCAGGGGTTGCAGGAGGAGGTTGAGATAGATGATTATAACGTCGAGGGGGCGATACGCCTTGCGGAGCTTGATTATGCAGCGATAACCGAGGATTCGACGCTCCTTATACCTGAAGATGTCAGAGCGGTTTTTGAGGGAATAGATCTTTCGGAGTTCCTGGAACTTAGGGAGGATAATCATTGGCTCAGATGCTGCATAGGCATGCTTTGCACGATATACGGCGCTGCACCGAGAGAGATTTTGTATAAGTTATTCTGTACCAAGAGAAGAAAAGCGCCTACCTTCGAGGAGTTCTGGGCCAAGTATAGAGCGTTGCCGCAGGATCTTAATCCCTGCATAGACGACGGAACCACCATATTCGAGCGCTTTTTTGCGGCAGAGCCTTCGTGCGTTGAGAAGGTTAGAAGGCGTAAGTTTGAGGATTATTATATTCCCGATAGAGACGAGATAGAGGAATATGCGCAGAGTTTCTGCTTATTAAGAGAGAAGTGCTATACGGATCTTTTGG
>JAILJL010000078.1 GCA_024694785.1 Lachnospiraceae bacterium | reverse complement strand
TGGGCAGTCTTCCCCTGTACAATCATGATCAGTCTCTGCTGCGATATAGAAAGCAGAAAACAGCATGGCAAAAAGCATAATTATTCCAATAATCGCTGCCGCGCTTCTTCTTATTCTAGCCATTGTTGCTTCCTCCTTCCTTTATTGTAATCTTTAAATCAAATGCACTGCTCACACAGTCCGTAGAAAACGGTACGCATCGGATTCAATTTAAATTGGTGTTCCTTGTATAGATGACCTTGTATTTCTTTAAGCTCGTCACAATGCAGATGAATCAATTTCCCGCATTTCTCGCATTTGCAATGATAGCAGATATCTGAGTCTATATGACTATCGGCCCCGATATACTCAAAGCAAGCCGGGCTGTTTCCATCTATGATGTACTTATTGATTATACCTTCGTCTACAAGACTCTCTAATTGACGGTAAACAGTAGACTGTCCGATAGTTGCTCCTTGACGTTTGAAATACTCGCATACATCGGCAGCGGTAATATGAACTCCGGGTACTGATTCGAGATAATCAATAAGGAGTTCCCGTTGTTTCGTCTTGTATTTTGACCGTGAATTCATAGAGCACCTCCTGCACGAATATGAGAACCATTCCCAATTATATCCACGCAGGAAGTGTTTGTCAATAGTCTGGGAACAACACCCCGATTTTATTCCTTTTTTGGCAAAAGGTCCACCGGGACACACTCGCCCCATCTTCCGCAGGCTACGGGGGAACTGAGTCATTTTAGATTTGTCCCGTAGTTTTTTCTTTATAGATTACGGGAAAAATGGCAAGAATGCATATATTCCCCGTATGATTTGAGAAGATAGATACGGGATTATTCGGAATGTTTTATGATTATACCGTATTGACAGGAAAGTCCAATAAAAGGGACATGGGATATTGATAATAATAAGTAAGGTAGGTAGCGGAATTATATAGAATTATATTTGGAATATGATATTATATAAGTAATAGATATTTGCAATACCCAACAAGTAAGGTCGTTATGTAGACTGATATACTGCAGGAGAAATGCAAGATGAAGAATATATTTTTGACTAATTATACAGAGCAGACATTTTTGGAGCACATTAAAGAAAACTTAAGAGAATGCTGTTCATTTGCTTTTTCAGTTAGCTTTATTAAGAAGGCGGGATTAGAACTTCTTTATAAAGATATTGAGGCAGCTTTGGCGAGAGGTGTAGAAGGAAGAATCATTACGTCTACATACCAGAATTTTACTGATGTAGAATCATTAAAGCGCTTTTTAATGTTGCAAGAGAGTTATCCGAAGTTTAAGTGTCATCTTGATTTTGAGAGTTTACATGATGAAGGATATATGACTATTGGATATCATTCCAAGGGTTATTATTTTGAGTTTGTCGAGGATTCGGAACTTGTTGTGGGTTCTTCTAATATTACCAGGCATGCATTACTTAAAAATGTTGAATGGGATCTTGTCGTTCGAGACATAAAAGAGAATATGGTATTTAGCCAGATGCTTACAGAATTTGAGGATAAATGGTTAAATACTTTTGATCTTGATAATGAGCTTATTTCCAAATATGTTAATAAACTGAATTATGCGATTGAGCGTTGGGATATGGATTATGAATCTCATTCGGAGAATGTTACGCCTAATTACATGCAGCGTAAGGCGATGAAAGAGCTTAATCGATATAGAACTATGGGTATTAGAAAAGCTTTAATTGTGGCTGCGGCTGGTAGTGGTAAGACGTATCTTGCGGCTTTTGATGCAAGAAATTTTAATCCTTCTAAGCTTTTGTATATTGTTCATGAAGGATCAATTCTTAAGAAATCATTGGAAACATTTCAAGAGGTGTTCGGAAATGATGTAACATATGGTATCTATAACAAGGATAACAAAGATATCGATGCCGATTTTTTATTTGCCGGAAATATAATATTAAGTCAGAATCTTGAAATGTTCCACCCTGATGATTTTGGTTATATCATTCTCGATGAATGTCATCATGCAACGGCAGAATCATATAAGAAGATTATCAATTATTTCAAACCGGAGTTTATGGTGGGATTGACCGCAACTCCGGAACGAATGGATAATGAAGATGTTTTTGAGTTATTTGATACAAATGTGCCTTTTGAACTACGTTTGAGAGATGCAATAATTAATGATTTGGTTGTTCCGTTCCATTATTATGGAATCAGGGACAGCTTGGTAGATTATGGTTTAAATAAGACTCAGGAACGCAAGATGATATCTCAGCTTGCTTCTGTTGAACATTGTGCATATATAAAGGATAGAATAGAAGAACACAGGCCAACGGGAAAACTAAAGGCATTGGCTTTTTGCAGAAATATTACACATGCAAGAATGATGGCAGAAGAATTACAGGAGCAAGGTTATCATACTGCATATCTTACAGGTAAAAACTCCGTGGGTGAGAGGATAAAGGCGTATAATGACTTGCAGAGCGATGAGGCTGAATTAGAAATTCTTTGTACGGTTGATATTCTTAATGAAGGTGTAGATATTCCGGGTTGCAATATGATACTGTTTCTTCGCCCGACAGAGAGTTCTACGGTATTTATTCAGCAGTTAGGACGTGGGCTTAGAAAGTATAATAATAAGCCATATGTAACTATACTTGATTTTATTGGTAATAGCTATAAGCGTAGCGTTCAAATTGCTTTTGCTATGGGAAGCTTGGCTGAGAATTTTGTTATGGAAAAAAGATTGATGAAATCTTTGGTTAGCGATAATTTTTCAGCACTTGGACTGAATAGGTATGGTGTAGAAATCAAATTTGATGAAGAGAGCCAGAACGAAATAATTAAATATATTGAGGAAGAAAACTTTAATAGTAAGCACTATATGGAGCAGGATTATTATAATTTCAAGAAGTATATTAATTCTGAGTATCCACCGCGACATATGGATTATTTAAATAATGACTGTGCACCGGATTTGATGCGCTTTATGCAGATTAAGATTGATGGAAGAAAGACAGGGTGCTATTATTCATTTCTTCAAGGAATTGCTGAAAGTGATTTGCCTATATTTGATGATAAGCAGATTGAATTTATAAAGTACATGTCTTCATTGTTACCATTGGTTAGAAAACATGAATATGTAGCGATAAACAAGCTTATTGATGGTCAGTGTACAAAAGAAGAATTTGAAGCGTTTCTGATGCAGGAAGTTGAAAAGTGTACTGCGGATGAAATAGAGCATACATTGCGTTTTATGGATAAAAAGGGTGCCATAAGAGCCGCAGATGAGTTTATTAGTCTAAATGTAAAGCTTGATGATCAGTTAAAGGAGTACTTGAAAGACTTGATCGCTTATGGTATCACACAATATGATATTACGTATCGGAATTCTGAAAAGTTTATATTGTGGCATGATTATCGAATGAATCAAGTGCAATTGAAACTTCTAAAGGATCCGGATCATAATCAAAAGGGAACATACTTTTATGGAGATGAGGCTATTGTATTCGCTTCACTTAAGAAGGATGCATCGGTAGAAGAAAGACTAAATTATAAAGATAAATTTCTTGAACCGAATGTATTTCAATGGGAATGCGAAAATAATATATCCCAACGAGACTTGCAGGCACTTCGTATGTGTAAGTATGTGCATCTATTTGTAAGAAAAGTTGAGAGTGAGCATGGGATACAACTTCCGTTTACTTATGTTGGCGAAGGTGAGTTCACGAATGAAAGGCCCCAGGAAAAGAACGGGACATATCTTTATGATATTCCGATGAAAGCGGAGTTGCCTGAATACTTACAATATGATTTCGGAGTGGCGCAGTAATGAAAGTGGTTAAGGTTGTGGCAGCTGTTATAAAAGCGCAGAATGATAGTGGTAATTCTATTATATTCGCGACACAGCGCGGTTATGGTGATTATAAAGATGGGTGGGAGTTCCCGGGCGGAAAGATCGAAGAAGGCGAGACACCGCAGGAAGCACTGAAACGTGAGATAATGGAAGAACTTGATACTGAGATATCGGTAGGAGATCTTATCGATACTATAGAATATGATTATCCAACGTTTCATTTGTCGATGGATTGCTTCTGGTGCGAGATTGTTGAAGGCAAGCTTGTTCTTAAGGAGCATGAGGCAGCTAAGTGGCTAACAAAAGAGGAACTCGATGAAGTAGATTGGTTACCGGCTGATATAACATTGATTGATAAGATTCGCGAGAATATGTGGGAGTGAATATATGACTTATTGTGGTGTTGATTACTGTAAGGAATGCAGTAACTTGTCTCAGTGCGGTGGATGTGAGCAATGTGCCGGGCATTGTAACAGAGTTTCAATACTATTCGTCTTGATACTTTTAACTGGCAAGGTAAGGATTTCTATGAAGCGTTGGATTATTTGAAAAGGATATAGTTATTTGCGCTATACTATAAGAACAAGATGGAATTAAAGATCAAGTATTTTAATGAACTTAATACGGTAGAATTATATGAATTATTGAAAGCAAGGGCGGAAATCTTTGTGGTTGAGCAGAATTGCGTATACCAGGATCTTGATGATCTGGATTACGACAGTCTGCATATTTTCTACGAAGAAGCCGGGAAAGTGATTGCGTACCTTCGGGCATTCAGGAAAGATGAAGAGACCATCCAGGTAGGAAGGGTGCTTACCGTTACGCATGGAACAGGGCTTGGAGGAAAGCTCTTGAAAGAAGGAATTAAGCAGATTCGGGACATTATGAACCCGAAGTGCATTTTTATTAAGGCGCAGTGCTATGCTATCGGATATTATGAGCGGGAAGGATTCAAGGTTTGCTCTGATGAATTCCTTGAAGATGGTATACCGCATGTGCAGATGCAGCTGGAGTTTTGATTATGTGGATAGGACAACTGATAATAGACCCAAAAGAGGATGTAATAAAAAGGTTCGAGAATTTTCTCGAACCTTTTACCTTTTATATATTTAGTTGCTATTTTGCCGTAAATACAATTTTCTTTGAAGTCCATACGTTATCGTCGTATTCAACCTCTATAACTTCTGCGTTAACCGGGACCTCAAAGGTAACGGTACCTTTGATCTTTCTTCCGGCAGAGATAGTTCCGCTTAAGTTATCATCACGTGCATAAGTTGAATTGCATGCTATTCCGTCTGCGTAACAATTAAATGAGAGGGAGCTTAGGATTTTATCCGAATTTCCTAAGTTTTCGAATTCAAAGGTTAACGTTATGTAATGATATCCTTCTCTTGGCTGAATGAACATGTTATCGCTTGTATAAGGCTCGCAGGACAGATAGCTGATGGCAACGTTAGTACCTTCAACTTTATCGCCGATATTATATGCCCCCTCGGTTCTGGTGACGTTAGGCTCAAATACATAATCCGATGTCTTATCCCCTTCGAAAGCAAACTTGATTTTGGAATTTGTGAAGACGTTGGTCTCGTATTCAACTTCGATATTGGTTGCGTTAATCGGAACTTCGAAGTATATGGAACCCATTGTCTGGCGTCCTGCTGAGATTGAAGCGGAGAGACTGTCGTCACTATTATAGTGCATGTCGCATGCATAACCGTCTGCATAGCAATCGAAGCTGTAGAAGGAGATGCTCTCATCGCTTTTACCTTCGTTGATAAAAGCGAAGGTTAAAAAGATGTATTTATTTCCTTCTGCAGGCTGCATGAATTCATTATCCTCGGTATAATCACCTGAAGCAACATAGACGATTTTAATATTTCCGTCTTTTAATATATCCCCGACAGAATAGATATCTTTAACCGGAGTGGAATCATCCTCGGTTTTATCTTTGTTCTCGTCTTTGTTATCATTATCCGAATCGTTTTTGGAGTCATCTTTGTTACTGTCGGATGCTACGCTATTATCATCTTTTTCCGAATCATCACCGGATCCTAATGCTGCACCGAGAATAGCTATTCCCAAAACAATTGCAAGAATAATAAACCAGGCTCTTTTGTAGAATGGTTTTTTAGGTTTTACTGAAGTTGTCTCGTTATTTAATTCTGACATATAATTTTCCTCCTCCGAAAATCTTGATTACGCCAGAATTATAGCACTTAACAAAAGCATATGTTTCCACCGTAGTGGTGGTATTTTACAATTTACTCCTGGAGCCCGCTTGTTCTTAGAGAATCCATACCATTTGCTTTTAATAATTCATTTACATCAATAATACTGCCGGGTCTGTCGTTAAAGATAATCATAAGCAGTGCATCGCGCGGGATTTTGGCATATAGCTCCGGCATTTGGTATTTCTTAAGTGCTCGCTGTGTTTCCTCAAGCGAGAGATTGCCGGCATAGCAAATTCGTAACAGCACGTCCCTTTGTCGTGTGTGCTTTTCGCCTGATAAGAGCTTGTATCCGTATCGCTCGGGAATGTCTGCACGTAAGAATACTTCCTGCTGAGTCATATGCTTTTGCCGAAAAAGCTCTTTCATGTAGACGCAGAATGCGTCTAAGTCCTCGTTCATACTGTCTTTGTTGTCATTACAATAATTGTCGAAATCGGATAAATGAGTTTTGCCTAAAATTCCTACTAATTCTTTAGTGCTTTTTTCGTTCATTGTTATCACCTATCTGTTATAATGTTAAATGAATGGTTGCATTTATGGAAAGGAAATTGCAGTGAAGCAAAATAACGAAACAGATCTTTCATACTATAAAACAATAACAGCAATTAACGAATCGCACAATATCTTTCTTGTAAAACATATTGAAAGCGGGAAAATATGCGTTAAGAAAGTTATGGACGTGTATAATGCTTATATATATAAGAGCCTTTTTGAGGACTATATTGTGGGAACGCCGAGAATCATTGCATATGGG
>JAILJL010000077.1 GCA_024694785.1 Lachnospiraceae bacterium | reverse complement strand
CATACGGATTATCTCGAGAATGTATACATTAAGAATGTCGATGCGAAAAGTGATGTCGTGATTGATTTTGCGGGGGATATTAATTTTGATGATTCCTGGGGCAATATGGAGATAATGCTAAGCCTCGAGAATAATCCTGAGCATTGTTTCGGCAAGTCGTTACTTGAAGAGATGCGTAGCGCGGATATATTTATGATTAATAATGAATGCACTTATACGGAAAAAGGTGAACCGCTTCCGGACAAGGCTTATACGTTTAAGGCAAAGCCGGAATATGCAAGAAGCCTTACGGATCTTGGTGTAGATATTGTATCCGTTGCAAATAATCATGTGTACGATTATGGAGAAATCGGATTGTTGGCTACGCTTAAGACTCTGGAAGATCTTAATATGCCGTATGTCGGTGCAGGTCGCAACTTAGATGAGGCATCGAAAATTGTATATTTTATCGTTAACGGTCGGAAGATAGCTTTTACCTCGGCAACGCAGGTGGAGCGAAGCTATAACTTTACGAAGGAAGCAACGGAAAGTACGCCGGGCGTACTTAAGACCCTTAATCCGGATAATTATCTTAAGGTTATTAAAGAGGCAAATACCAAGGCCGATTATGTAATAGCCTATGTGCATTGGGGCACGGAAGACACGGATGAGATGGGCGCAGACCAAAGAGCACTCGGAATCAAATATATAGAAAGCGGTGCGGATGTGGTTGTCGGCGGGCATACACATTGCATCCAGGGATTTGAATACTATGGCGGGGTACCGATTCTATATAGTCTTGGTAATTACTGGTTTGACTGGACAACGGATATATCGCGGCATACAATGCTTTTCCGGATAATAATCAGGGAAGACGGGCAAGTCGATTACAGAGTTATTCCGTGTGAATATGAGAACGGAATGACTTATATGATTGAGAATGAAGATGAGTATAATAACGCTTTAAGATACATAAGATCTTTATCCGACGGCGTTAGCATAGATAACAACGGATACGTTAGAGAAGAATAGAAAGGACGATTATTATGAAAAGACCAACACTATTACTTATTTTGGATGGATTCGGTTTAAATGACAATACTAAGGCAAATGCGGTATATACGGCGAAAACTCCGAATATAGACAGACTTATGAAGGAATATCCTTTTGTTAAGGGTAACGCAAGCGGATTACACGTAGGATTACCGGATGGTCAGATGGGTAACTCGGAAGTAGGACACCTTAACATGGGTGCGGGACGTGTTGTATTTCAGGAACTTACCAGAATTACCAAAGAGATTGAGGATGGGGATTTCTTCAAAAACGAAGCACTCCTTAATGCGATGAATAACGTAAAGAAGAATAATTCCGCGCTTCATTTGTACGGATTGGTGTCGGATGGCGGCGTACATAGCCACATTACCCATCTTTACGGGCTTCTTGAGATGGCAAAGCGTGAAGGAATAAGCAATGTATACGTTCATTGCTTTATGGACGGAAGAGATACGGCTCAGACATCGGGAATTACCTACATAGAAGAATTGCAGAATAAGATGAAGGAACTCGGTGTAGGCAGAATCGCTACAATTATGGGTCGCTATTACGCAATGGACAGAGATAACCGCTGGGAGCGTATCGAGAAGGCTTACAATGCCCTGACTAAAGGAGAAGGTGTGCAGGCAGAGGATGCTGCTGCGGCACTGCGCGAATCTTATAAGAATGATGTAACTGACGAGTTCGTTCTTCCTATAATTGCAATGGATAACGGTAAGCCTGTTACAACAATTAATGATAATGACAGTATTGTATTCTTTAACTTCAGACCTGACAGAGCAAGAGAGATTTCAAGAACATTCTGTTGTGATGATTTTGACGGATTTAACCGGGGCACAAGAAAGAAGGTTCATTATACGTGCTTTACCGAGTATGATGTAACCATTCCAAATAAGGAGATTGCGTTTAAGAAAGTCGAGCTTAAGAATACTTTTGGTGAGTATATATCCTCACTCGGACTTAAGCAGGCACGTATCGCGGAGACGGAGAAGTACGCACACGTTACTTTCTTCTTTAATGGCGGAGTGGAGAAACCATACGAAGGGGAGGACAGATTCCTTATTAATTCTCCGAAGGTTGCAACATATGATCTTCAGCCTGAGATGTCCGTATACGAAGTATGCGAGAATCTTGTTAATGCCATACTTTCCGATAAGTATGATGTGATAATCTGTAATTTCGCCAACCCTGATATGGTTGGTCATACGGGTGTATTCGAAGCGGCAGTTAAGGCCTGCGAGGCTGTGGATGAGTGTGTAGGCGAAGTGGTACAGGCAATTAAGAAGGTTGACGGTCAGATGTTCTTATGTGCGGATCATGGTAATTCCGAGCAGCTTATCGATTATGAAACGGGTGAACCTTTAACGGCGCATACAACAAATCCTGTACCTTTTATACTTATCAATGCTGATGAGAAGTACGCTCTTAAGGATAACGGAAGATTATGTGATATAATCCCTACGCTTCTTGAGCTTATGGATATTAAGAAGCCTGCCGAGATGACGGGCGAGAGTCTTCTTGTTACGAAGTAAGCGATTGAATTTCATACATAAAAGTTATTAAGATAAGCGGTCGTATGACCGCTTATTTTTTATCAGATATTGTGTGTTCGGTCTTTACAAAGCACAATAAGTTGTGTTATTGTATAATTCGATAATAGGGAAAGTGGATGTCTTTCCTTAAGAAACGGAGGAAATTATTGTGGTGAAAAAGGATGTTTATGACGCCTCGAGTATTACCGTGCTCGAAGGCCTTGAGGCCGTTCGTATGCGTCCCGGTATGTATATCGGTTCGGTTTCAAGGAAAGGTCTTCACCATTTAATATATGAAATAGTAGATAATGCCGTAGATGAGCATCTTGCGGGATATTGTAACAATATCTTCGTAACCGTCGAAGAAGACGGGTCATGTACGGTTACCGATGACGGACGTGGTATTCCTGTCGGAATGCATAAGAAGGGCGTGTCTGCGGAACGTGTTGTATTTACGACCTTACATGCCGGTGGTAAGTTTGACAATAATGCATATAAGACTTCGGGTGGTCTTCATGGTGTAGGTTCATCCGTCGTTAATGCGCTGTCGGAATATCTTGATGTCAAGGTTATGTCCGACGGTAAGATATATCATGACAGATATGAGAAGGGTCAGCCGGTTATCAAGCTTGAGAACGGCTTATTACCTGTTATCGGTACTACGAGAAACAGAGGTACTTCTATTAATTTCTTCCCTGATGGTGAGATATTTGAGAAGACCAAATTCATATCCGAAGATGTTAAGTCACGTCTTCATGAAACAGCTTATCTTAACCCTAATCTGACCATTACCTTTGAAGATAAGAGAGAAGAGACAAGGGAGAAGACGGTATTCCATGAGCCGGAAGGTATTGTGGGATTTGTTGACGAACTTAACAAGAATGCGGAGACAATACATGACGTTGTCTATTTTAAGGGCGCTTCGGAAGGCATTGAAGTTGAGGTTGCATTCCAGTTTACGAATGAATTCAGGGAGACTGTGCTGGGCTTCTGTAACAATATCTACAATGCAGAAGGCGGTGCGCATATAACCGGTTTCAAGACGATGTTCACGACGGTTATCAATAACTATGCGAGAGAACTCGGTGTCTTGAAGGACAAAGACCAGAATTTCACCGGTGCCGATGTAAGAAACGGTATGACAGCTGTAATATCAATGAAGCATCCGGATCCGAGATTTGAAGGACAGACCAAGACGAAGCTTGATAATCAGGATGCCGCACGTGTGGCAAGTAAGATAACGGGCGAAGAGATACAGTTATTCTTTGACAGGAATGTGGAAGTATTAAAGA
>JAILJL010000044.1 GCA_024694785.1 Lachnospiraceae bacterium | reverse complement strand
TAGGATTCCCTTTTAAAGAGATGTAGGTTCAAAAACTACAGGTTGTCGTACATCCCAGGTGTTATTATAATTATACCAAAGTAAGACCAAAATGCAATAGTCCTTTGTGAACTTAAAGTGACAATTTAGCGACTATTCCGCGTTATTGTCGCAATTGTCGCTACAATTATAATGTATTGGCCTGCTTAACCACATTCTTAATTGCATCTGCAGCATCCTTAGGAAGCTTGTTATATCCATCCATCTCTGTATCGAGAGACTTAACATAATCAAGTCTGTCCTGCATACGCTGTTTCATTGTATCCACATACTTCTTGTCTTTAAGGTTCGGAACATATCCCCTAACCTCGCAGATCTCGATATCATCAAAAGGTCCCCACTGAGTAAACTTAGCCTTGCCTTCAACGATTGATTCAAGAACTTCAAGTGTAACTTCCTTCGTTACCTTCTTGCCCATGAAATCACCGGTATTGATGATGTAGCAGTCTACGTTTTTATCCTTAACGAGCTTTTTGAACTTATTGTAATCGTTAACTAAAGGATATGTTCTAAACGGATTTGCATAAGGCTCAACTACAAGCTTATTAGGATCAACGCCTTCTTTAAGTCTCTCCGCGGTTGAACGCTTTGTTGCAAGAGTTGCACCCATTACGGAAGCAAGGCTTGCGCCTTTAAGCTTAACTACAGGCGGGATTGTAGGATCTTTCATGATCCAGAAGATTGCGTTAACAGGTGACTCAATCTTATCAACACGATTCGGCGACCAGAGCTTGCTCTTGATTGCACGTCCGTTACCATTTCTTATATCTTCCGTAACTAATACTACCTTACCGTCTTCATCAACTGTTGCGGAACAGTTCTGTGCTGTTAATAAGAACTTGTTGTCCTCGCACGCTGTAGGGTAATCAGCCGTCTTGTCAAAGTAAGTAGGCTCTAGCGCGATTGAAGAACATGTATCTGAATTGATGATAAATGCATCATCATGTAATACCTTGATTGACGGATACTTGCCGCCATGCTTTGCATGTGTAAGTGTTGACTTACCTGATCCCGAAAGTCCGAATACAGCTGCAACGAACTTCTTGCCGCCCTTTAATGTATACTCCTTCTGTCCGCCGTGGCATGAAGCATAACCATTTCTGTTTGCCATAGCCCATGCAAGTGTAAGCGTTCCCTTCTTATGCTCTCCGAAGTACTTCATACCAAGGATTGCAGCGCAGTTCTGCTCTGTGTTGAAGTAACATAAGCAGTTAGGATCCGAGATGTCTGTCTGATCCGTACCTGTCCACTGAGGATTACTGAAAATATAGATATCAGGCTCATTCTCATAGAGCTTGCTGTTCTTGTACATCTTCACGTATTCATCGGACATGTACTGGAAGTTAAGCATCCAGTTATAGAGAAGATTCTCCTCTCCTTCTGGAATAAGAAGATGAGCTTTTACCATGAATTCAGGATCGAGTCCGATGAAGACTTCCGCATGATAAAGTGTATCCCATCTTGTATCATATATTGCATCCATAAGGAGCTTATCAAGCTTCTCTGTATTAACACCCGGCTGACCGGTAATCCTTCTTGCAGGCGCATATCTACCCGTAATGGAACCATCATTGAAAAGCAAAACCTTGGCATCCGGCTCAAGACCGAATTCTTCGCCTCTATATACCGGCATATCGGTAACTATGGTTCCCGGTGAATTCTTTGCGAGTTCATAAGCCTCCTTTAAGGTATTAACCTTAACTACGTTATTGCCGTAGAAAGCAGCCTCGATAATAGATCTTGTCTTTGAGAATCCGACCTTACCCGGACCTATGTCAGTACGTTTAAAATTTGCTCTTGTTGCCATTATTTCGTTCCTCCTTAAATCTAATCGTATTTATTAACATCAAAGACCGATTATGCCTTTAATAACTTAATTGACAGAATTGAACTTATATCCAAGTCCCTTCATCGTAATAAGCCTGTCCCTGTACGGGCCGAGCGCTTTTCTTATCTGCTTGATATGAGTATCGAGAGTTCTCTCGTCTCCGTAATAATCAAATCCCCACACCTCGGTCAATATCTTATCTCGAGGCAACGCTATATTCCTGTTCTTTACAAGATAGAATAAAAGCGCATATTCCTTAGGCGCCATATCAACTTCTTTGCCGTCTACCGTAAGAGTTCTCGAAGTAAAATCAACTTCAAGAGAATCCATTCTGAAGATATCGTGATCCTCGATATTCGTTCCGGCTCTCTTAATCGCATTATGTCTTCTTAATACAACCGCAACTCTCATCATCAGCTCTTTTGGTGAAAAAGGTTTGATTACATAATCATCCGCTCCCACCTCAAAACCGTGGATCCTGTCAAACTCGTCCTTTCGCGCAGTAACAAAAATGACGGGAATATCTTTGTTACCAAGTATCGTCTTGGTGGCGGAGAAGCCGTCAAGCTCCGGCATCATCACATCCATCAGTATTATATCGTAATCATTAAGCTCGCACTTCTTTACTGCATCCATGCCATTATCGGATTCTTCTATGTCATATCCTTCAAAGGTAGCATACTTTTTAAGGAGTGCTCTGTCTTTTTCATTATCGTCAACTATTAAAATTTTGCTCATTTCATGTCCCAATACATATAATCTTCATAAAGTTCGATTATAGTAAACTATAGTTTCGTAATCCGATGCGGTCATTATATCACATTCTGCACCGCGATTAGTAGTCTTACGGGCGATATTTTGCAAAAAATTCATTGAAACTCTTATTGAAATGGTTATGGAAATGTTGTAGTATTAAGTTAAATTATTATGTATTTAGCGAGGTATGTGATGGTGTCTCAGGATTTAAAGTTTTTAATCAGCGATGATTCAATATTGGCTCGTAAGCAGCTTAAAGATGTACTTACTTCTGCCGGCTACAGCAATTTTGTAGAAGCCAGAGACGGTAAGGAAGCTGTAACATTATACGCCAAAGAAAAAATTGATGTTGTTTTTCTCGATATTGTAATGCCACAGATTGATGGCATTGAGGCAGTTAAACAGATTAAAGCCATCGATGACAACGCCAATATTGTTATGGTGTCTTCAGTCGGTACCCAGGGGCAGATCAAAGCTGCAATTGAAGCCGGCGCCAAGGACTTTATTCAGAAACCGTTCGTTTCCAATCAGATTTTGACCGTATTAGACAATATAGTGAAGGGAAATTAATCTATGTTCACACAATTATTCGGTAACTTTTTATTACGTAAAGGAGTCGTTACTCCCGAACAGCTCGTAACAGCCATACAAGACAGCGCCGAATCACATGTTAAGCTCGGTACTCTTTGTATACACTCGGGTCTAATGTCTGCCAACGAAGTAGAAAAGATTTACGTACTTCAGACACATAGAGATGCACGTTTTGGTGAAATAGCAATCGAAGAAGGCTATCTCACTCCTGCTCAGCTTGAAGATGTCATGGAGCATCAGGGACCTCGTTATCTTATACTAGCCCAGGAGTTAATCGAGAAAGGTATTCTCACTCATGATGAACTCGAAGTGCTTCTTGTGGATTATCAGAATGAGACGGAGCTCTACGACCTTGATATGCTCGATGAGCAAAAGGATCAATTAAAGAAGCTGGTACTCAACTTTTGCGAACAGTCCGGCATTTCCCGTGACGACCTTGTTGTTGATTACCTGCAGCTTTTATTTAATAACCTGATTCGATTCATCGGAGATGATTTTACACCTCTTAATCTTATACAGTTTAACCATTACAATCCGATGATTTGCGCAACACAGATGATTACAGGTAACTATAATCTTGGTACCGCAATAGATATGTCCGAAGAAGTTGCCATTGAATTCGCAAGTCGTTATGCCGGTGAAAGTTTCACACAGTTCGACGAATACGTAAGTGCTTCCCTTGAAGATTTCCTTAATCTTCATAACGGACTCTTTATCGTTAATGTATCCAACTCTACAGATATGGAGTTAAAGCTCGAACCGCCTGTTGAACTTGGCAACGAGATATATGCTCCGGAAGGTTCCACTTATCTTCTTCCGTTATCTTACACATTTGGAACCGTCAATATACTTGTAACTTTAAAATAATTATCTAAGGACGGGCAATGCTCGTCCTTATTTTTTAATAATCTGTCGAAAGGATTCATATGTTACCCGGCGTATTCAAAGCTAAGAAAAAAGACGGCAGTACTTACTACCGTTCAAGCATAACACATATGAGAAAACACATAAGCCTTGGAAGTTATGACACCGAAGAGGCTGCTTTTAATGCTTATCTTACCGCAACCAGGATTCTTAACGAAAGCAGTATAACCATCGATTCCTTCCTTGATAAGCTTGATCTTTCTTTCGATAAATGCGTATCTTTAATTAATTTCCGGGATAACGGGATATACTTTAAGACACCTATCTATGTAAGACAGAATTACTTCCAGTACTTCTTCTCGCCTACCATAGAATTCAAATTCGACTCAGATGAGCTTTTCTTCTATTCGACAAGAACAATACAGGCCAGAAAAGGTCATTACTTCGTCGCCGATTACGGAACTCAATATACACTGTATTCAAGATATGGAATCAAAGCCTACGCAATTCGCGGCAAAGATTACGACTTTAAAAACGACGATCCTTACGATCTTCGTTCCGCAAATATACTATTGCTCAACACATACTACGGCGTTACAAAAGCGACGCATAAGGGACGTAACTACTTTAACACCACAATTCATATCGTCGGTAATCATACATTAGGTTACTTCGATTCCGCAATCCGTGCCGCAATATGCTATAACAAAGCGGTCGATGAGGTTAAGAAAGCAGGGCTTAACAAAGAATACACCATTAACTTCATTGACGGAATCACTCCGCGCGAATATGCAACAATGTATTACACCATCAATCTTCCCAATAAATTCTTAAGATACTTAAGTGATAATAAAAAACCGGGTAAATAATACCCGGTTTTATCTTACTCTTCATCTTTCTTAAACTGGCATTCAGGTTTCTTAAAGAAGTCGAATCTCGGCTCAAGGAATTTAAGCTTATGATTATCCTTATCGGATACAAATGCATATATGTCATCAAAGATATATTCCCAGTTAAACATCTTATCGCTTACGCCAAGATACTCCTGAACAAGTTCTGTTCCCGCAGGTGCAATTGGATGCAAAAGCGCATTGATAACTCTGATACCATGGAAGCAGTCAACAAGAATCTGCTTTCTTAATTCATCATTGTTATCCTTATCCGCAAGCTTAATATTATTAACGTAGAGCTTATTAATCTCTCTGATAATGGAATCGAGCACATATGTTACTCTGTGAAACTCATGATTATACATGAATCTCTCATATTCAAGAATTGACTTCTCGCAGATTTCCTTAATCTTTACGTTAACCTCGCCTACCGGAAGTACTCCGTCATAGTACTCCTGAGTTGTATAAAAGCACGAACGAAGGAGTCTGTTATACACATTGGTAAGAAGATTACCATCCTTAAGTACAGGATCAGGACCCGCATTCTTACGCTCTTCTTCAGGGAGATATACCTGCGGATTAAATCCCACCGATGCATTGCCAAGTCCAAGGCTTAAGAAATGCATACGTAACTGTTCTGCCGAATAATACTCAAGCAAATCCCCTGCCATAGGCGGCTTAACTGCAGATGAGGAACTTGCTTTCTTATCCATAAAGAGAATATGGTTATTAGCTACAATATGCGGCAATATCTCCTTTTCTACGTCAACCTTCTCGCCTTTCTTATGCTTAAGGCCCATAAATATACCCATCTCGGCAAGTCCGTAGAAGTAGATATTATCCTGTCCTATGAACTGATATACTATTGTCTCGTCATCTTCCCACCATTTCTTCCATTCATCTTCAGGCAATCCCTTATTCATAAGATAAGTCTTCGTAAATGAAATCGGTGCCCAGAGGGATTCAGGCCATACCCAGAAAGTAAGGTCTTTCTCACCTTCCACCTCCGGTACAGGTACGCCCCAGTCAATATTACCCGACAATCTGAACGGTACAAGTGTCTTGCCCGTACGATAATGAATATCGTGGCTGTCCAATACCTTCTTGGCTTCATCTCTCAAATTAAGATTCTTAAAGATAAATGTAATCGAAGGCTTCTTCTCTTCATTTACCATCTCATGTTCAGGTAACTCTTTAACCAACGCATCAAGATCCGCAATCTGTTTTCTCTGAACATAGATGCATGGATCTTTCAGAAACTCTTCCAAGGCCTTAATCTCGAACTTACGTGTATTGGTATTCTTGGCGAGAAATTCAGCTCTTTCCTGCAATGTCGGGAGATAATCTTCCAACGTAAAATACCAGTTAATTACAGGTCTAAGCTCAGGCTTCTTACCTGATAATGTGCTAACCGGATCTATGAGCTCTTCAGGCGAATACTGATGTCCCAGATCGCACTCATCGGCATATGCTTTTTCCGACTGACATCCTTCAATAGGGCACTTACCTATAACCTGACGCCCGTTAATAAAGCATTCTCTCTCGGTATCGTAGAACTGCGGAGAAGAAAGCTTTGTCAAATGACCATTCTTATATAACGTATTGAATACATATGCGGATATATCGTTATGTACTTCACCCGTCTTACCAAGTGCGGATGCGCCATATAGATTAGGGCTTATCTCATACTTATCAAGTACTTCTTTCTGTTTCTTGTTATTGCCCTCTACGTACTCTTTGATGCTGCCCTTATATCCTTCATCTTCGCACTTCTTACGATATGCTTCGACTATAGGAGATCCGTAACAATCCGTACCCGAGACAAATATTACATTATCATATCCTATTCTGTCTCTTAAAAATCTTGCAAAAGCATCTGCATGTACGAACATACCACCCACATGGCCAAAGTGCAATTCTTTGTTACCATAAGGCATACCGCCTGTAATAATCGCTTTCTTTGGAAATACAGGTCTCTCATCATTACGTACTCTTCTATTAATCATATAGTCACTCCTTAATAAGAATAAGTGCCCTTACGGCACTTATTCCATAAAACTTCTTAAATTATATTATACTTATTCTTCATAAGAATCAACAGAATTATCATCAGTATCAAAGTTTTCAGCTTCTTCTTCCATGAATTCTTCAACTCTGTCACCAAGCTCGCTTACAACATTTTCCTCATCATAATTATTCTCCGGATCATCCTCTGAACACTCGAATTCATTATTATCCGGCAATGTCTCATCATTAACTGCAGTATTAACCACTTCATCCGACATTCTGAAGAACTTCAATGAATTGTCCATCTCTCTTGCCAATCTCTCGATATCTGTGGAAGATTCCGATACCTGAGTCATTGTAGCCGCAAGCGTATCCATCGAAGCAGTTGTCTCTTCGGCACCGGATGCATTCTCTTCCGAAATAGATGCCAAAGTATTCATAATCTCTTCGGTATGCTTTCTTGCATCATCGCACTTATTAGCATACTTCTCGATATTCTTTGCTTCGCTCGAAGTTGCCTTAACACCCTGTGCCAACTGTTCGAACTGCTGAATTGTCTCATCAAGACACTGAATCTGCTCATCAATGGTTGTCTTCATGTTCTGCATCTCTGTCATAGTATTGGTAGAGTTCTGAATAACTTCAGCGATATTTGCCTTAATTCTTGTTGCTGAATCATTCGACTCATTTGCAAGCTTCTGAATCTCACTAGCGACAACGGAGAATCCTCTTCCTGCCTCACCTGCACGTGCAGCCTCAATTGAAGCATTAAGTGAAAGGAGTGTAGTCTGATCTGCAATCGAGCTTATCATATCAACCGCTTCGTTAATATATTTAATTGATGTATTAGTCTTGCCTATCTGCTCATTCATCGCTGTAATGGCAGCCATTGTATTCTTATTGGTCTGTGAAAGCTTATTAAACTGCTGCTGCGAAATCTCCTGCGCTTTAAGCATATCATCTGCACTATTCGTAAGTACGCCTGCAGCATCAACAATATCCTTAATAAGACCACCCATCTGAGAAATGTTACCAGATGCATCACTTACTTCTTCAGCCTGATGTGCTGCACCTGTTGCGACTTCGCCAACTGCGATACCAATACCGCCCGTTGTCTCGTCTGCCTGCTTGGTAACCTGCTCAAGCGATTCACCATGCTCAAGTAATCTTCCGGATATACCCTTCATCTCGGCTACTACCTTGCATAACTGATTATGAAGCTTGCCCATCGAGCTCATCATCTGTCCAATTTCATCTTTACGATTCATAAGCTTCAACGTCGTCTCATCAGCTATAATATCAAAGTCACCGGTTTCCATTCTGTCAACGAGGTTCTTATTAATAAGAATGGATCTTACCATTGACTGGGTAAGCTTCGTAGACACGAACGCCATTATCGCGAAGAGAATTACCGCAAGAACAATAATTACGATAA
>JAILJL010000004.1 GCA_024694785.1 Lachnospiraceae bacterium | reverse complement strand
CACCCTGCTGTGGTGCACACCAGCCAATGCCGTGTGTAAAACCGGAGACATCGCTTATATCATGTACATTAGTCCATTTACCTTCCTGAGGAATCGGCGCGCAGTCATGCTTAGCACCCTTAGCCACAGGACACATGTTTTCTACTTCTTTAGTATAAATCATGTTATTCTCCTTTCATTATTCAAAAGTTATATATCGTTACAATTCTAACGCATTTAAGCAATTTCGTAAAGATAATATCATTATTTTTTGTTAACTATATGTTCTTTATCCTTGTAGATGGAATTGGCAGGAATCACTCCTCTGACCGGTGATAACGGATATATATTGGTGTTACGACCTATAACCGTTCCCGGATTAAGTACTGAATTGCAGCCTACTTCCACATGATCACCGAGCATGGCGCCAAACTTCTTAAGTCCCGTCTCAATCTCTTCGCCATCACACTTAACAACAACCAACGTCTTATCGGACTTGACATTGGACGTAATCGAACCCGCTCCCATATGCGAATAGAATCCGAGGATTGAATCGCCTACATAGTTATAATGCGGGACCTGTACGTGATTAAAGAGAATCACGTTCTTTAATTCCGTCGAATTACCTACCACACAGTCGTTACCGACAATTGCATTGCCCCTGATAAAAGCTCCCGGACGGACCTCTGTTCTCTCACCTATAATTGCAGGACCGACAATTGTCGCTGTAGGATATACTTTCGCAGACTTTGCAACATATACATTATCGCCCTTATCTTCATATACCGACATATCAAGAGCTTTAATTACATCAAATATCTTCTCCTTAATAATCGGCAGAACCTCCCATGGGTAGGTTTTATCTGCAAAAAGCGGTGCCGCAAGAGTCTCTTCCAATGTGTATAGATTACTTATTTTCGCCTTGTCCATGTCTTTCATCCTCCGTTTTATCTTCAAAATCAAAAGTTATTCCGTGTTCTTCGTCATATTTAAGTCTTGCATCAAAAAGTGACCCACTCTTTGAATGAAATCCTGTTATTCTCTCCTTGGTATGACCCGTCATTATAAGCTCTGTAATTACCTCTTCGCTTAAGTCAACCTGTGCAACCATATGGCTTATCTTAAAGCCGCATGCACACTCGTAATAATACTTTGTCCGAACCAGGTTATATGCACATTTCGGACACTTAATCGAAGATTCCGCAGGCGGAACCTGATCCGGGAAATCAAACTTTATATCCCCGTTATCAAGCATAAGTGCCGCATCGAATTTCTTGCCGGCTTTACTCTTAAAGCCCTTAATCACGTCAGTCTTACCGTCTTTAAGAAGCTTCTTTAACTGATTCTCGGATATTGTCTTGCCGCATATGCTTCCGACAGAGAAATTACATGTCGGATTATCGCCGTCTTTTGCAGAACACATGAACCCGAATCCCGTCTTCTTAAGAGGTGCTCCGCACTTCGGGCAAAGCATATCCTTAAGTAAGTATGCTTCGTTATCATCAAAGTCAAAACTAATGCTAACCTTGCCTTCTTCGTCCTTATTTAGCTTAAGAACCGCATCAAACTTCTTGCCGGCCTTTGAAGTAAACCCTTTGATAAGCCCGGTCTTGCCTTCCGTAATGAGCTTTTTAACATCGTTAACATCAAGAGATTTGCCGGCAATCTGACCTATCGAAAAATTACATCCTGTACCGTCTTTATTATACTTCTCGCATCCAAATCCAAACGGTGTCGTTACCATATCACCGCCGCATAAAGGACAGATAACACCTATCTTGAACTTACCCTTTACATTGCCGGAGCCGATTTCCACAAAATCTTTGATTCTGTCCATAAGCTTATCGGTCACGTTGGTATTGATCATCGATACAGTCTCGTTTCTTATGAAGTCCTCAAGCTTACCACGATACTCTGCGAAGTCAACCATACCGTTGGTAATTCCGTCAAGCCCCTTCTCCCATGATGCGGTCATCTTCGGATTAAGCAACTGCGGAACATTAAGATCCACCACTTCATATACCATTTCTCCGAATTTCTCGGGAGTAAGCACCTGTGTCTTCTTGTTAAGATTAAGATATCCTATACGCACAAGCTTATCTATTATCTCCGCACGCGTTGCGGATGTTCCGATACCGGAGCCCTTAATCTGTGCGCGCAATTCTTCATCTTCTATTAACTGACCTGCATTCTCCATGGCAAGAATCATGGAACCCGATGTATATCGCTTAGGCGGTGTAGTCTTACCCTCACCTATCTCATATCCCGTAACTTCAATCATATCACCCTTCTTAAGAGTAGCAGCAAGCTTAAGAAGTACATCGCTTGATTCTTCTTCGCCTTCTTCCCCATCTTCTTTCTCGACGGTTTTCTTACCTGCAATCTCCAGATATCCCGGAACCGAAAGCACTTTAGCATTGGAGAAAAGCTTTTCCCCGTCCACATTAATCGTAAGCTTAACCGTATCGTATTCCGCAGGCGGATAGAATATGGACAAGAATCGCCTTACTATAAGCTCGTATATCGAGCTTTCAAGACTTGTAAGTGCCTTTAACGCATCAATCTGACCCGTGGGGATTATCGCATAGTGATCGGTAATCTTGCTGTCATCCGTATACTGAGTCTTGGCGATATTCTCATATAACTTATTGCTTATTATATTATCAACCGCTGCACTCGTTACCTCATACTGCTTTAATCCGTTAAGATTCTTAATTATCTCTTTTGCAACAGCCGTGGAAAGCACTCTCGCATCGGTACGGGGATAAGTCGTCATCTTCTTTTCGTATAGAGACTGAGCGACTGCCAACGTCTCATCCGGACTTATCTTGAATCGCTTTGCGCACTCGGCCTGCAATTCCGCCAGGTTAAAAAGAAGCGGAGCTTTCTTCCTGCTCTTAGCCTTCTCAAGTTCTTCAACCACAGCGCTTTGACCCGATAACTTATCAATAAGTTCTTCTGCGCTCTTACGCTCTTTAAAGCCGTTTTCTTTATACAGCAAATAGGAATCCTCATAATAAGATCCCTTAACAGCTTTCCATTCACCCTTAATGCTTCCTTCGGCGAATGTTCCTATAACCTTATAAAACGGAGTCTCGACGAAAGAACGTATCTCGCGTTCTCTGATGACAACCATTCCCAGTACACACGTCATAACACGGCCCACGGAAATTGGTCTGTAGTTCTGAAGGTTACCGGCATTATTCAATAATCTGCCGTAATTTATTGACATTACACGTGAGAAATTAATTCCCATCGCGTAATCTTCGATTGTTCTCATAATTCCGGAAAGTCCGAGATTCTTATAATAAGACATATCCTTGGCCTCACGGAGTCCCCGAAGCATCTCTTCGTCTGTCTGGGAATCTATCCAGACACGCTTCTCGACCATACCCGGCCTTACACCGCCGAAGTTACGGATATTCTCTTCAATTGTCTGTCCTTCTTTTCCGGCATCGCCTGCCCAGTATACGGTATCTATATCATCCCGATGTAAAAGCGCATGAACCGTCTCGTACTGCTCTTTTACTTCCGGTATTACATCGTACTTATATACCTCAGGCAGAAAAGGCAGATCTTCCGCCTTCCATTTCTTATATTTGACATCATATGCTTCGGGATATACCATTCCGACAAGATGTCCGACACACCAAGATATTACATATTCGCTGTTCTCTATGTATCCCTTACCCTTGCCGGACACATTAAGTACCCTGGCAAAATCCCTTGCAACTGATGGTTTCTCTGTGATAATAAGCGCTTTTGCCAATTATATAACCCCTTTAATTACATCTCATTCATATCCACAAGAACTATGGACTTATCTGCAATTGCCAAATGCTTAAGCTTGGCATCGAATCCCTTAACCGAGAAAAGATACGTAAAGTCCGAATGAACTTTAGCTTCTTTGGCTGCTTCCATAAGTTCTTCATACATCTCATAATTAAATACGTCCTTGGAATAGCAGCATTTAGCCGTAATTGTATTCCTGTCTTCATCACGGGCAATGATATCTATATTAGCCTTCTTACCTACCCATGTGCCCATTTTCTTAATGGTAATCGGAAGTCTTCTTACAGAAGAAGAAAGCTCAAGGAATTCCATACAGATCTTAATGAATGTTCTGTCCAGAAATTCCGGTATATAAGGCTCAATAAAGTAATCATAGAAGTCACTGCTACCCATCACTTCAAGAAAGCTCAGATTAGGGAATATAAGCTTATAATAGAAGTTAAGGAAAGTATCATTGACTCTGTATACACCCTTCTTCGCATTCTCGTATCCGCCCGTCTCAAAAGACTCAACTTTGGATACCGCATCAAATTTGGCAAGATTCTTGATATATACACTTATCTTAGGTCTTGAATAACCCGTGTACTCGAATAAATCGTTAAGCTTCTCTTTACCGGATGCGATTGCATACAGAATTGTCTGATACACACCAAGTTCACGCAATTCTATCTCAAGATACTCACGCGCCATATTATGCAAAGGTGCATTCTTTTCAAGAATAAGTCTGCACACGTTCTCTTTTAAAGAAGCATCCTTATCCCAGTAATCAAAATATTCCGTAACACCACCGAGTATACCATACGCCTCGACTGCCTGCTGTTCGGAAAGTCCCGGGTACATTCTTACAACTTCAAGGAAATTAAGCTCCGGAACCTTAATTATCTCATCAAACTTCTTATATTCTTTCTCGTATTCCTCCACAAGCTCATTTTCGGCAAAGCAAATAGACTCCGTCATAAGAATAATCATAACGGGACCCTTGTAGAACTCTTTTGCTCTAAGTTTAAGGATATTCTCAAAAAACTCCGGATCTTTCTTCATCATATAATCCGCATGATCTATATAAAGCACCAGCTTCTTGGATTCGGTAGTTCTTAAATGATTGAAAAGATCGCAGTAATTCCTTGATACCACTTTAATGTCGCATGATTTTTCCACCGTATCGGCAAAAAATTCTCTTTGCACATCATTTGAGCAATCACGTGCAAGATATACTATCGAAGGCTTATCAGATAAAAAACCTTTCATCATTTGATGCTTCGACAAACCTCTTCTGCCATATAAAAGCACAAGATTATTGGTACCCGAATCATATATTTTCTGTAATTCCTCTACCTTAGAATTATAAGAAGTCATATACCCCTCCAAAAATTAAATTAGCATTTACTATTCTACCACAAAATTACCTAGCGGTCAAAATAATGTAATGCATACAAAGTCTCTGCCGTAAGCAAGCCACCACCTGCTGCTCCTCTTAACGTGTTATGA
>JAILJL010000006.1 GCA_024694785.1 Lachnospiraceae bacterium | reverse complement strand
CTTGAAAACACACATCCGCAATATGACTGTCTATATAAATTATACTCTTTAGAAAGCTCAATGGAACGAAGATATCCGTTTTTTTTCTTAAAGTTCGATGGAAGGTATGTAACGCCCACATCAATTGCAACCTCTTCCCCGATTCTGTTAAGAAGATCTGCATCCTTTAAAGGACTTAACGTTAATGTCGTCGCAAACATGTCACAACCTAGTTCCTTACACTTTCTTGCCGCTTCAATAAGCCTTAATCTAAAACAAATGGCGCACCGCTCGCCCCTTTCGGGACATTCTTCATAACCTTTGACCGCATTGAAGAAAAGCTCCGGATTATACTCTCCTTTAACAAAATGTATCGGATTATCCTTCGGAATCTCATCAATAAGACGCTTTAATTCCACTTCCCTGTACTCATATTCCTTAAGCTCGGTAATATTGGGATTATAATAATAATCAAATATCTCATATTCAGGTGTCAGACGTTCAAGACATACACTGCTGCAAGGCGCACAACAGCTATGTAACAAAAGCTTATCAGCCATAACTACTCCTTAATTGCAAAAAAGGAGTTTTGTCTGATCAAAACAAAACTCCACAAGCTTCGAATCGGACTCGAACCGACGACCTACTGATTACGAATCAGTTGCGCTACCAACTGCGCTATCGAAGCACGAAACACACTAAGTTATTATAACATGTACAAGTAAAATCGCAAATATTTTTTCCAAAAAATATTGTTCTTTTTTTAATGACTTGCTATAATCGAAGTGTTCACTTTTTTGGGGAGGTAAACGAATGGGAAAAAATTTTAAGCCATCCAATATAGCACTGATGCTGTTCTGCATAATCTTTCTTGCCGGTGTTGTATTGATTTCATATTTCGGTGAGACAAGCATTTTCTTCTCAGTGATAATGCTTATGTTGCAGGCCGTTATTGCGGTTTGTCTGTCGAAGCTTAACTATGCTTGCCTTTTCATTGCGGGAGTTATTGAGCTTATATTCGGAATTGTGGCAAATGCGGTATTAGTAACGGTTGTATGCCTTGTCGTATATTTCTGTGCATTATACGTACTGCACATTCTTAATAAATACGAATTCAAGGAATTACCTGCAAAGAATTAAATCAATTAAACCTGTTACAATATTAGACTAAAAAAAGCACGGATCTTAACGACCCGTGCTTTTATACTTTTTAATTATTCCTCGTTCTCACCGCTGTTATCATTATAATACTGTTCATACAACTTGCTTATAACATCGGAGATAACCTCGTTTAACTGTTCCTTCTCTTCCTCGGTAAGTGCGTTCTCAGTCGTATCATCGTTTCCGTAATGATAGAATGATATATAATATACGAATCCATTATCATCAGGTAACCAGCACTGTGTCTGAAGCCAGATTCCACCATCAGGAATATACATTGAATCAATTGCGGTATTAAACATATATGTAACTGCCTGCGCTCTTCTCGCAAACTCCTCATCTACGTTTGCATTGAATCTAACGAAGAATGAATACTTCTTATCCGTTATATTCTGTGCATACAAAGCAGGAAGCTCTTCGATTGAAGCGACTTCGGAGATATTCTCCATTGCCTTGTTGCGCTTAACGGAATTTGCATGCGGGAAGAATGTAGTATCCCAGGTCTGCTGCTGAGATCTTATTGCATCACATAAGTTAAAGTTGCTGTAATCTCCTTTTCCCACATCTCCGTAGATATCTGTATGGTACCAGTCGCCATCGATCTTGACAAGATCCCAGCTGTGATAGCATTCCGTGTTATGTACAACCATACATTCAATATCAAGCATCTGCATGAACAAACGGAATGTCGTTGCATATCCTACGCATACTGCGCTGTGATACTTGAGTACTCCGTAAGGATTATCTGCTTCCTGGCCTGCATTTGCCGGGATAACAACAAGAAGATTGGCATCACTTGCAAGATTCTTGCACATCCAATCATATACGGCAATTTCCTTCTCATAATCAGACATTCCGTCAGTAATTATCTCTTTTAAGATATCTGATGCCATCTGAAGTGTCTCTTTCTGCTTATCATCAAGCTTTGAATTATCTCCGCTCTTATAAGCATCGGATATTGCTTCTGTTGACTTAATTTCATAGCTTTCTGCAATCTTAACGTCGTTCTCTTTGGTTATTCCCTCTTCGGCCTTAAGCTTCTTCTGCTCATCAATGTAAGCAGTAATACCCTTCATCTCATTAAAAGATCTGTAGGCGAAAGTAATAGACGTTCCTACTCCGCCAAGCATAATAATTATTGCAAGTACAAGACAAACAACTCCAAATTTATTCTTCATAAGTCCTCCCTAGTTCTCTTTTAACATATCGTCAAAAGCCTTGTCGATTTTACTGTATTCATCCGCGATTATGAGCACCACATAACGTCCGCTTACTTTAAGTATGGCAGAATCAAGTCTCGATGCCTGTTCAATCGCATAGTTTGCAAATAAGTTCTTTCTGTGCTCCAGATGCTTCTGTAAAGAGTCTTTTGCTTCCTTAACATCAGCTTCATCTTTAACGGATATAACTACTATCTCGTCCGCAAGACCTTCCTTTGAATAGGATACAAAGAAATTACTTACTTTCTTATAATCAATATCCGATACATAGGCAAGTAATTCCGATGCATTATCATCGACGCTGCTTGCAGTCTGCATTTCCGGTAATTTATCCGTAGCGTTAAGCATGGCTGTTCTTAAATCGTAGAAATTAACATCTTTAACTTCTTCTTTTTTCTCTCCACCGCATCCCATAAGGAATACAACAGTAAGAGCAAGTAAAAGCGCTGCTATTCTTTTCTTCATACTAACCTCTGCCTCCGAACATATCCATTTCTTCGTTGTCAATATCGTTATTATAACCACCGCTGTAAGAACCACCAAGACTCTCTGCAATGTCGTTCACAAGCTCATTGATTATCTGCTGGATGTTATCTCTTTCTTCATCACTCAACGCATTTGCATTTTCCTGTGAAGAATCAACAGGCTCACCATATACATTTACATAAAGCATAAATCCGCCATTCTCCGGATCCTGAACCCATGAACCGTTTACGCCCCAGTATCTGTAATCACCAAACTCGGCACCATTGATAAACTGGCTGAACATCTCGATAACTTCAACAGCTCTTCTTGCATATTTCTCATCAACACTCTCGTTAAATCTTACAAGGAAAGCTCCATCCTGTAAATGCTTGGCTATTAATGAAGGAATATCTCCTATACCTTCCGCAGTTTCAAGGTTCTTCATTGCCTTATTATACTTAAGCGATGTTGCGTGCGGGAAATAATCCATATCCCAGTTCTCTGAACGCATTCGCATTACATCCGGAACATTGAAGTTCGCATAATTGCCTGTACCCGCATCTGCGTAAATATCTGTATGATACCAGTCGCCATCGATCTTAACAAGATCCCAGCTGTGATAGCACTCTGTGTTATGCACTACCTTACACTCAATATCAAGCATCTGCATGAACATACGGAATGTTGTTGCATAACCTACGCATACAGCATTGTGATACTTAAGTACTCCGTAAGGTGTATCAGCACCTGCATTACCATCCGGAATTACAAGAAGCAAATTACTGTCATGACCAAGATTAGCACACATCCAGTCATAAACCGCAGTTTCTTTCTCAATATCGGACATTCCGTCGGTAATTATCTCTTTTAAAATACCGGAAGCAAGATCAAGTGTCTCCTTCTGCTTATCATCAAGTTCGGATGTATCTCCGCTCTTATAAGCATCCGAAATAGCCTCAGTAGACTTAATCTCATAAGAACCTGCTATCTTAACATCATTCTCACGGGTCTCCTCAGGCTTCTCTGCCTCTTTAACTTCCTCAATATACTGTGAAACTTCCTGCATCTGCTTATAAGACATAAGCGCAAAATAAATTGATGTGCCGATTCCTGCAATCAACACAATGACGGCGATTACAAGACCTGCAATCGCAAATTTGTTTTTCTTCATACTCGTCTCCCTCTCTTATTAAAAATACCTGATTGGCATACGCCTATCAGCTACTCTACTATTATAACACTTTATCG
>JAILJL010000194.1 GCA_024694785.1 Lachnospiraceae bacterium | reverse complement strand
TACCCATCTTGATTCCGTTCTCACCCAGGATCATACCCTGGTGTACAAGCTTTTTAAACGGCTCTTTAACCGGGGACAACCCTTCGTTATAGAGGAATCTGTTCCAGATTCTCGCATACATAAGATGTCCTACCGCATGCTCCGGACCGCCAACATAGAGGTCTACAGGAAGCCAATGCTTAAGAAGCTCGTAATCCGCAAACTTCTCATCATTATTAGGGTCGATATATCTCATATAATACCAGGACGAACCTGCAGAACCCGGCATTGTAGAGGTCTCACGGACGCCCTTGATGCCGTTTTTATCATATTTCTTCCACTCCGTTGCATTCTCGAGCGGAGCCTTGCCGTTTCTTCCCTTATAATCTTCAAGCTCAGGAAGTATAAGCGGTAATTCCTCATCAGGGAGGAAGTATATCTTATCGTCATCGGTATATACACAAGGAACCGGTTCGCCCCAGTAACGCTGACGGGCAAATATCCACTCACGGAATCTATAGTTAACCGTTCTTCTTGCAACACCCATCTTCTCAAGCTTGACCGTAATCGCTTCCTTGGCGTCTTCTACGGTCATTCCCGTAAATTCCTCGGAATTCATAAGCTTGCAGCCCTTACCGAGATAATCCTGCTTCTCAAAAGCATGCTCTGATACGTCTGCGCCGTCGATTACCTGAATCATCGGGATGTTGTGTGCAATAGCATACTCAAAGTCTCTCTGATCATGTGACGGAACCGCCATAACTGCACCTGTACCATAAGATGCAAGTACGAAGTCACCGATAAATATCGGAACTTCCTTACCGTTAACAGGATTAATTGCATAGATTCCCTTTAACGGGCATCCGGACTTACCCTTATTAAGCTCGGTTCTGTCCATATCACTCTTCTTTGCGGTCTCAGCAATATATGCCTCTGCCTCTGCTCTGTTCTCTACTCTGTCAAGTAAAGAAGCAGTAAGATCACTGTCAGGCGCAAGTACCATAAATGTGATACCGTAAATTGTCTCTATACAGGTTGTGAATATGGAAAACTCACCACCGCCTACAATCTTAAGGTCAACTTCAACACCGGTGCTTTTACCGATCCAGTTTCTCTGCATCTCCTTCGTGGATTCCGGCCAGTCGATCTCATTAAGACCATCAAGAAGCTCCTCTGCAAAAGCCTGCTGGTCGATTACCCACTGCTTCATATTCTTTCTTACAACAGGATATCCGCCACGCTCCGACTTACCATCAACGATTTCATCGTTTGAAAGAACGGTTCCAAGCTCCTCACACCAGTTAACCGGCATGTCAACATACTTCGCGTATCCCTTTTCGTAGAGACGCTTAAATATCCACTGCGTCCACTTGTAATACTTAGGATCCGATGTCGCAATCTTCTTAGACCAGTCAAAGTCAAATCCAAGCTCCTTTAACTGACCTTCAAAGGTCTTGATATTCTTCTCCGTAAATCCCGCAGGATGGTTACCTGTCTGTACGGCATACTGCTCTGCCGGAAGTCCGAAAGAATCATATCCCATAGGATGAAGGACATTATATCCCTGCATTCTCTTCATACGGCTCATGATATCCGTTGCGGTA
Organism: Lachnospiraceae bacterium; assembly: GCA_024694785.1. Taxonomy (GTDB): domain Bacteria; phylum Bacillota; class Clostridia; order Lachnospirales; family Lachnospiraceae; genus XBB1006. The sequence goes on along the minus strand of JAILJL010000194.1, from coordinate 2,220 downwards.
TATCCCTCCGGATGTCCTACGTGAAGGCCGACTCCCGAAGGATACGGGAACATGTCAAGTGCGTAATACTTAGGCTTGCTGAAATCATGCATATCTGTCTTGAAGGTCTCATGCTCTTCCCAGTATTTCTGCCACTTTTTCTCTATTACTTTGTGGTTATAGCTTTCCATATGTAAGTTACCTTTCAAATTAGTGTATATCTATTATTAGTTATTTCTTCTCTTTCTGAATAAGTACTCGTCAAGTTCCTTCTTAACGCTTTCCGGAATCTCGCGGGATACCGGAATGCAAGCGCTATTTGCCATTCTCTCTACGAACTTTGCAACGAATTCCGAATCGGCAAGTAACTGCTTCATAGAAAGGAGTGACATTGTATCATATCTTGTATGGAACGAAGCAACATCTCCCGCTGCCATACGTGCAAAGGAAAGGGCCGGTACTCCCGCATCGGCAAATGCCGTAGAATCCGATGAATATACACCGGTTCTCGTTCTTACAGGGAATCCCAGTTCCGCACCCATATATGAGATATAGTGTGTAAGCTTATCTTCCGCAGATACGCATGCAAGAAAAGCTCCCATTATAGAACCTACCATATCGAGGTTAACATTTAATACAAACTTCTCAAGTTCCTTTTCATGCTTCTTGACAAAAGCCTTAGAACCAAGCAAGCCTCTCTCCTCGCTTCCACAGAATACGAATTTCAAGCCATAATTAGGCTTTTTATTGGCGAACTTCTCCATAACATGAAGAAGTGTTGCACATCCTGTCATATTGTCATATGCACCATGTGAAAGGGATGTCGTATCATAATGCGCGGATAATACAATATACTCATCACGCTGTCCTTCTATTGTTGCAACGACATTATGTGACTTGCCCTTATACTCTTCCTGTTTAACCTTCAAAGTAACGGTCTTATTGCCTGCCTTAACAAGCTTAATGGCATCGCGTGAGTTAATCATCGCACAAAGAAGCTTCTTTGATTCACCCACAACTGCCGCACGAAGGTCCCTTATATCAATATCATCATTCCTGTGATATACGTTACCGTACCTGAATAAAATCGCCTTGGCTCCTGCTTTCACAAGATCCTGATAAGCAAAGTATCCGATTCCCGAAGTATCCATCAATACGATCTTATCCTTGGCACCTGCAATCGATACCGGGTCTGTCGCAGGCATATAATATACTTCGCCCGTAACTTCACCGCTTCCACAGCAATTAAATGCCTCACACATAATTTCCTTACCGTCGCATGTAAGAATGAAATCCTCCATCTTTGACATCTCAACTTCAAAGCTTTCAAGGGAAGCCTTAACACCAAGATCCTTACAACGATCTCTTAAGTATTCGGCAACTTCCTTCTCCTCCTTGGAGCCGCTCATATGCACAAAATCCGTGTCTTTAAAAATCTTCTCGAACTCTTTTACTTTCATGATAACCCTCCTAAACCTTTTTATTTTTTCAATGCTTCAACAACATGTTCATACTTCATAAAATGTGATGCCTTAACCAGTATGGTATCTCCCGGCCTCTTCTCTTCCTTAAGAAACTCCGTCATCTCGTCTACTGAATCGAAGTGACATATCATCTGCATCGGATTAGCTGTCAAAGCTCCTTCCGCTATCTTGCGGCTTAATGTGCCGGACAATACTATCATATCTATTCCGCATTCTCCCACATATTCTCCGACCCCGTAATGAAGTTCTTCCGTGGAATCACCAAGTTCGCCCATATCTCCGAGAACCGCAATCTTACGACCATGCGCATCCTTTAACACCGACAATGCCGCTTTCATAGATACGGGATTCGCATTATAACAATCGTCGAATATCGTAACTCCGTTAGCTTCAATCTTGTTATTGCGTCCGCTTAAGGTCTTAATCGATTCGATTCCCTTCTTAATCTCGTCTATATTAAGCTTATTAACCACACCTGTAACCGCTGCCGCGAGAGCATTATATACGTTATGCTCTCCCGGAATCGGAATCGATACATCTCTTTCTTCTTTATCAAGCTTAAGCTTAAAAGCGATTCCGGCACTTCCGTCAGGTGTAACTTCCGAAGCCTTCGCTTTAAGCGTATTACCGGACCTGATTCCGTATCGCAATACCTCAATTCTGCGATCATCCTTAATGGTTGTCAGATACTCATCATCATCATTAAGAATTAATACACCGTTATCCTTAATATAAGGGATTACCTCCGACTTGGCCT